>USSR01000003.1 GCA_900557355.1 uncultured Bacteroides sp. | reverse complement strand
TGTTGAACCTGACTAACCAGTTACTTGACTTCCGTAAAACGGAAAGTCAGGGATTCCGTTTGAATTTTGCGAAATGCAACATAACGGAGGTGCTGAAAGAAACCCATCTGCGTTTTACTTCCCTTGCCAAACAGAAGGGGCTCGAGTTCACTTTGCAGGTGCCGGAGAAAGATTTTTATGCGCATGTGAATCGGGAGGCGTTTACGAAGATTATCAGTAATCTGTTGAATAATGGGGTGAAGTATGCGGAGAGTTATGTACGCATCTCTTTGGAGGTGCCGGAAACGGACGAGGACCATTCATTCCATATCCGTACGGAGAATGATGGAGTAATTATTCCCAATGAGATGAAGGAGGAGATTTTCAAACCTTTCGTTCGTTTCAATGAGAAAGAAGACGGAAAGGTGACTGCCGGAACGGGGATTGGTCTGGCATTATCACGTTCGTTGACCGAACTGCATCAGGGAACGTTGGTGATGGGGAAAGGAGAGACAAATAATACTTTCTGCCTGACTTTGCCAATGGCTCAGGATCTGACAATCACCTTGACGCCGGAACCGGAAAGAGAAATGGACAGGATGAATGAAGTCCCTGCGGGAGAGACGGAAAAGAAAGATAACCGTCCTACGGTGTTAGTGGTGGAGGACAATCCGGATATGCTCGCCTTTGTGGTGCGGCAGTTGTCGAAAGAATTCCTGGTGCTTACTGCTACCAATGGTGCGGAAGCATTACAAATGCTGGACGGCAATTATGTGAATCTGGTGATTAGTGATGTGGTGATGCCTGTGATGGATGGTTTCCAATTATGCAAGATGATTAAATCGGAGCTGAATTATAGCCATATTCCGGTTATACTGTTGACTGCGAAAACAAATATTCAGTCTAAAATAGAGGGGATGGAACTGGGAGCGGACGCGTATTTGGAGAAGCCTTTTTCAGTGGAATATCTGCAGGCTTGTGCTTCCAATCTTATTCAAAACAGGGAGAAGTTGCGTAAAGCCTTTGCGCAGTCTCCTTTTGTAGCCGCCAACACGATGGCGCTGACGAAGGCTGACGAGGAGTTTATTAAAAGATTGAATGAAGTTATTCATTCTAATATGACTAACCCGGAATTCAGTATGGACGATATGGCGGATTCTTTGAATATGAGCCGCTCCAACTTCTACAGGAAAATAAAAGGGGTCTTGGATCTGAGTCCGAATGAATATTTGAGGCTGGAGCGTTTGAAAATGGCTGCTCAGTTATTGAGAGAGGGGGAAAGCCGGATTAATGAGATTTGTTATATGGTGGGATTCAATTCTCCTTCTTATTTTTCTAAATGCTTTCAGAAACAGTTTGGAGTGTCACCGAAAGATTTTGTTGAATAAATGCAATCATACTATGGAGCGAACATCAATCAAATATTTTATAAATAATAGTTTGGCACCGGATAGAAATATTTCTTCTGTAGGTTTTGAGAAGATTCTTGCCGGCACTCCTTATCCGACTTCCAATCATTCTTCCGGCTATTATTTTAGTCCCGACAAAGGTCGTGTTTTAAAAGAATATCAACTGGTATATATTACAGAAGGTGAAGGAGTGCTGGAAACAAAAAGCGGTGGTGTGTTTCCTATCAGGCAAGGCATGATTTTTGTCTTATTCCCGAATGAATGGCATACTTATTATCCGAATTATGATGTAGGATGGAGCCAATACTGGATAGGTTTTTGCGGGGTGGGAGTAGATCGCTGGATGGAGAATGAATATTGTTCTAAAGAAAGTCCCGTTTTTAAAGTGGGTAGCAATGGTGAAATCGTATCTTTATTCAGGAAAGCTATCCACATAGCTAATGAGGAGCCGAGTTTGTTTCAACAGGTGTTAAACGGGCTGGTAGCATACTTGGTTGCATTAATGTGTAGCATAGATAAAAATCGCTGTGTGGATAATGATGATTTTTCTACTAAAATTAATTATGCACGTGCTCTTATGCAAGAATTGATAGACCAGCCGGTTTCCATGCATGAAATTGCCAGAAAGTCAGGATTGGGATATTCTCTTTTTCGTAAATTGTTTAAAGAGCGGATGCATTGTGCTCCGGTACAATATTATCAAGAACTAAAGATACGAAAGGCTATGGATTTGTTGACAAATACTGCTATTCCCATTAAAGAAGTGGCCTATCAGCTGGATTATGAGTCTCCTGCTTATTTCTCAGCCCGGTTTAAGAAACAAACTGGTAAATCGCCAGTCGAGTATAGAGAAGAGTTCGGTATCAAATAGTTATATCGTTCTGGCAATAATCGAAAGCCTTATTCTTTAATGTAGCATAATTTTGTGTCATTAATCAGAATTAGAACTAGGATGCAGAAAAGTGTAAAAGTAGGACTTTGGGGAGTCGGATTGAATACTTATTGGGGGCAATTTGAAGAACTTCTCCCCCGATTGCTGGATTATCAGGAAAAAATAAAAGCCGGCATTGAGAAAATGGATGTTGAAGTGGTCAATGTAGGTATGGTGGATTCACTGCAGAAAGCTAATGAAAGTGCTGCATTGCTTAAACAGGCTGATGTGGAATTGCTATTTCTGTTCATTTCTACTTATGCTCTTTCCTCCACAGTTTTGCCCGTAGCCCAACAGGTGGGGAAACCTGTTGTGATGTTGAATATGCAACCGGTTCCTGCCATTAATTACCAGGAATTGAATTCGATGGGCGATAGAGGGAAAATGACAGGAGAATGGTTGGCACACTGCCAGGCTTGCTCGGTACCTGAATTTGCGTGTGTATTTAATCGTTCAGGCATACGGTATGATATTGTTACAGGATATTTGTCTGATGAATTGGCATGGAAAGAAATCGCTTATTGGGTAGATGCTGCGCGAGTGGTGCATGGGATGCGTATGAATCGGTTGGGGATTTTAGGAAACTATTATTGTGGAATGTTGGATGTTTATACGGACGTAACGCAACAGAGCTCTGTTTTCGGAACTCATGTGGAATTGTTGGAGATGTGTGAATTGAAAGCATACAGGGATGGAGTGACGGATGAAGAACTGAAATATAAATTAGAGGAATTTTATGATAAATTTGATGTGGAGCCATCATGCGCATTGGAAGAATTAGTAAGGGCGGCACGCACTTCTGTGGCTTTAGACAAATTGGTAGATGCCCATCAGTTGGGAGCGATGGCTTATTATTATGAAGGTTTTAGGGGGAATGATTATGAGAATATCGTTACATCTGTTATTGCGGGAAATACTTTGTTGACGGGCTCGGGTATACCCATTGCCGGAGAATGTGAAGTGAAGAATGCCCAAGCTATGAAAATTATGTCATTATTGAAAGCTGGTGGTTCTTTCTCTGAGTTTTATGCAATGGACTTTCAGGATGACGTGGTTATGTTAGGACATGATGGTCCGGCCCATTTTGCGATTGCTGAAGAAAAGGTGAAACTTGTTCCGCTCCCACTGTATCATGGAAAACCGGGCAAGGGACTGTCCATTCAGATGAGTGTAAAACCTGGCGACGTCACGTTGTTATCGGTTTGTGAAGGTAGGGACGGAGTTTTCTTGTTGGCGGCCGAAGGAGAAGCGGTGCGAGGAGAGACATTGCATATTGGTAATACCAACAGTCGTTATCGCTTTCCATGTGGAGTTCGTCGGTTTATGGATATGTGGAGTAAGGCGGGACCTTCTCATCATTGCGCGATTGGGGTGGGTCATAAAGTGCAGGAATTACAGAAGGTGGCATTTCTGTTGAATATTCCGATTGTAGTAATTGGATAATTTTCTATGCTATTATGGAGAAATTGAGGTTTTATTGTTGGTTTACACAATTGATAAGAATATGAAAACATTTCTAAACTCAGATAGATTTAAAATAATGAAGAAAGCAATCTTACTTTTATTATTGTTCTGTATTGTCCCTAATGCTCATTCACAGGTAACATTGTCGGATAAGCAACGCGACGTTAGTAATTTCCCTGTTGTAACTTCTGCTTTAAAGGCAGTAGTCTGTTATGATAAAGGAGATGCAGAAGTGGTCAGAAGAACTGCAGGGCTATTGGTAGAGGATATAAATCGGGTTACTGGTAAAAGGCTGAAACTAGTAACAGGTTTACCAACCAAACAGGAATATGTAATCCTTGCTGGTACTTTAGAAAAAAGTAAAGCTATCAACCGATTAGTAAGAGATAAGAAAATTGATATTAGCAAAATCCGGAATGGTTGGGAGCAGTATGTGATTGACTTGATTGATAATCCTTTTCCGGGGATTAAGAAAGCGTTGGTGGTGGCAGGTTCCGACCGTCGTGGCACGGCTTATGGGCTTTTATCTATTTCAGAAGCCATTGGTGTCTCTCCCTGGTACTGGTGGGCAGATGTTCCGGTTGTAAAAAAGAAATCTTTAAGCTTGGATGTAAAAACGTTCTCATCCAAAGCACCTTCAGTTAAATATCGGGGAATCTTCATTAACGATGAGGACTGGGGATTGAAGCCATGGGCTTCTAAGAATTTTGAACCGGAGGTAGGTGACATCGGCCCTAAGACTTATGCGAAGATATGCGAATTGTTGCTTCGTTTGAAGGCTAATTATTTATGTCCTGCTATGCATTCTTGCACAAAAGCATTCAATTATTATCCGGATAATAAATTGGTAGCCGATAGTTTTGCTATTGTTATGGGGTCGGTACATTGTGAGCCATTATTGTTTAATAATGCTTCCGAATGGGACAGGAAGACAATGGGTGAATGGAATTATGTGACTAACCGGGATGGCATTAATAAGGTGTTGCGTAAGCGTGTGCAGGATAACGGTAAATTTGAAAATGTATATACTTTGGCCATGCGTGGAATTCATGATGCTGTCATGGCGGGTAACCTGACTTTAGAACAACAGGCACGGGTTTTGGAGAAAGCATTTGACGATCAGCGCGAAATATTATCGAGTGAATTGAATAAGCCGGCTGATCAAATACCTCAGGTATTTACTCCCTACAAAGAAGTCTTGGCGACGTATGATCATGGAATGAGTTTACCTGACGATGTGACTATAGTATGGTCAGAAGATGACTTTGGGTATATGAAACGCTTAAGCAATTCCAAAGAACGAAAGCGTTCGGGACGTTCGGGTGTTTATTATCATGTGTCTTATTGGGGACCTCCTAAACATTATTTATGGATTGCTTCAACGCCACCCACTCTAATGTATGAAGAACTGGAAAAAGCCTATCGTTCTACAGCTGACCAACTTTGGGTAGTGAATGTAGGTGATATCAAACCTGCAGAATACCATATCACTTTATTCATGGATATGGCGTATGACATTCATAGTTTTAATTATGATAATATCAATGTACATAGCGTTGATTTCCTTTGTCGTATGTTTGGCGAAAAGTATAGAGCTGATTTTACAGATATACAGCAGACTTATTTCCAATTGGCATTTGCCCGAAAACCGGAATATATGGAGCGTAGCACGGATACGGAATTCTCGATTCAAAATTATAGAGAAGTAGACAGAAGACTCGCCGCTTATGAACGGATTGCTGCAAAAGCGGAAAAAATATTGAAAGAACTGGATAAGAAAGCAGTACCGGCGTTTTTCCAACTGGTTTATTATAATGTGAAAGGTGCGGCTTTGGTGAATCAGATGACATTGGCAGGACAGAAAAATCGTTTTTATGCGGCCCAGCAGAGGGCTACTGCTAACTTGATGAAGGATAAGGTGAAGGTGTATGGGGATAGTCTGGAACTAATTACAGAACAGTATAATTCGTTATTAGATGGAAAGTGGAAAGGGATGATGTCTTTAATTCACGGAGGTGCCCGGTCGTTTGGGCGTGCTAAAGTGAACTCGGTTTTATTAGCTCCCATACCTACTTTGGGAGTATCTTGTGAAGGTGAAGATAATAACAAAGGAAGACTGAATATACATACAATTCCCTGTTTTAATAAATATAAGCCCGGTTCTTCTTATATTGATGTATTCAATAAAGGAACAGGTATTTTAAAATGGAAAGCGACTCCGTCTGCATCGTGGATTCAAGTAGATAAG
This sequence comes from uncultured Bacteroides sp., assembly GCA_900557355.1. Lineage (GTDB taxonomy): Bacteria > Bacteroidota > Bacteroidia > Bacteroidales > Bacteroidaceae > Bacteroides. Next base: position 37,596 of record USSR01000003.1, on the reverse strand, counting down.
ACTTCTGGAACAACGTCCTATGAGGATCGTATTACGGTTTCTGTGAATTGGTCAAAGGCTCCTGTAGGCGAGAATGTCTCCGGATATATAGATATTTATACAGTTAATAATGAAAAGGAAACGGTATTTATCTCTGTCTTTAATCCGGAAGCTCCTTCAGTAAATGATTTGAAAGGGTTGTATGTGGAAAATAACGGATATGTTTCTATCGACGCTACAGGTTTCCACAGGAAGCATGAAATAGGTGAAATCAAATTCGATGTAGTGGAAGGACTTGGCTTTGATAATAAAGTGGTCCGATTAGGCGATCCGTTTGCCAAGACACCTTATTTGGATGGATTGGTTTTGACTTCCAATTATGTTGCTCCGGTGCGTGGTAATAAATTCCCGGTATTGGAATATGATTTTTATTCTTTTCAGACAGGCCCTGTCGATGTGTATACATATATGATGCCCATTTTCCCATTAGATAATGAACATGGTTCACGGTATGGAGTGATGGTGGATAACAGTCCGGTTTATTTGCCGGAAGCGGGAGCGCCTTATTACAGTACTCTTTGGATTCAAAGTGTATTGAGGAACTGTAGAATAAATAAAACGACTCATTTTATAGATAAGCCGGGAAAACATACAGTGAAAATCTATTGTGCGCATCCGGGAATGATGTTGCAGAAAATAGTAGTAGATTTCGGAGGATTGAAGAAATCGTATATGGGACCGGAATCGACCAAAATAAACTAAAATATAGATATATGAAAAGAGTGAGATGTATTTTATGGCTACTGGTTGTTGCATTAGGGATACCTGAGGCTATGGCGCAAGTTACGTTGGTTAAGAGTAGCGGTAGAGCCAATGAATTTAGTTTGATAAATCGAAAAGGGAATGCACAGTTGTATGTGGATGAGCAGGATTTTGAGGTAGTGAAGAAAGCTGCCGGTTTATTTTCAGATGATGTGCGAAAGGTCACGGGAAAAACTATTAAAACTGGAACGATTAAGAATAAACTAGCTTCAAACATTCTGCTTGTAGGTACGCTTGGGCATAATGAATTGATCGATAAATTAGTTGCTAAAAACAAACTGGATATAACGGCTTTAGAGAATCGTTGGGAAAGTTTTCTGATTGAAGTGGTACGTAATCCTCTACCGGGTGTAAATAAAGCATTGGTGGTTGTCGGTAGTGATAGGCGGGGCACTGCCTATGGATTATTCACATTGTCCGAAGCAATCGGTGTTTCACCGTGGTATTGGTGGGCGGATGTACCGGTTTCAAAGCAACGGGAACTGAACTTGAAGGTGGAAAGAGTTGTGTCTAAAGAGCCTGCTGTAAAGTATCGTGGTATCTTTATCAATGACGAGGATTGGGGATTACTCCGTTGGGCAAAGCGGACATTTGAAAAAGAACGCGGAAACATCGGTCCTAAAACTTATGCGAAGGTATGTGAACTGCTTTTACGTTTGAAAGCGAACTATTTATGCCCGGCAATGCACGAGGCCTCCACGGCTTTTAATAAAATACCGGAAAATAAACTGGTTGCTGATAGTTTTGCAATTGTAATGGGATCCGTACATTGCGAACCTTTATTGTTTAATAATGCCAGCGAATGGGATAAGAAGACCATGGGGGAATGGAATTATGTGACTAATAAAAAAACACTTAACAGGGTGTTGAAGCAGCGTGTTATGGAAAATTCTCCTTATGAAAATGTGTATACTCTTGCGCTACGCGGGCTTCACGATAAGGCAATGGGTGGAAGTAACGATATGAAAGAACGGGTTAAAATGCTTGAAGAAGCTTTAATGGACCAACGGCAACTTTTAGTGGATGTTTTAAAAAAGCCTGCGAATGAAATTCCACAGGCTTTCACCCCCTATAAAGAGGTGTTGGATGTATACAGTGCCGGACTCGATTTACCTGAAGACGTTACTATCATTTGGCCGGATGATAACTACGGATATATGAAACGTCTGAGTAGTCCTCGCGAACAAAAACGTTCGGGACGGTCAGGAGTTTATTATCATGTTTCTTATTTAGGCAAACCGCATGATTATTTATGGATGAGTACCACTCCTCCGGCATTGATGTATGAGGAACTTCGCAAAGCTTATGATACGACTGCCGACCGAATCTGGTTATTAAATGTCGGGGATATTAAATCATGCGAATTCTCCATGAATTTGTTTTTGGCAATGGCTTATGATATTGATTCTTTCAATTATGATAATATAGCACTATATCAAGCCCGTTGGTTATCTGATATGTTCGGAGATAAATACTATGATGATTTTGTTGATATAACGAATACCTTCTACCATCAATCATTTTCACGCAAACCGGAATTTATGGGATGGGGATATCAGTGGACTACGAACAAGCATGGAAAAGAGCGTAATACGGATACCGACTTTTCGTTTGCTAACTATCAGGAAGCCGAATCGCGTTTGGCAGCTTATGAACGGATTGGAACAAAAGTGGGAAAGATTCTCAATGAACTGTCGCCAAAGCAAAAAGCTGCTTTCTATCAATTATTATATTATCCGGTGAAAGGTTGTGAATTATTGAATAAGATGGTGTTGAACGGACAGAAAAACAGATGGTATGCTTTGCAACATAGAGCTGCTACAAATGAACTGAAGAAAGAGGTAAAAGTATATTTTGATAGTTTGAAGACAGTTACGGAGGAGTATAATTCTCTGTTAAATGGAAAATGGAAGCATGTAATGACAACACGTCAGGGATTTGCTGCCTCCTATTTTGAATTGCCTAAATTGGAGACGGTAACCTTGTCTGATTTGCCTTCATTGGGAATATGGGTAGAAGAGGAAGATGTTTTGAAAGGAAAGAATAGTTTCCATATGCTGCCTTCATTCAATACTTATTTGCGCCAATCGCATTTCTTTGATATTTATAATAAAGGAAAAGGACAGTTGGATTGGAATATCAAAGTTTCAGACAGTTGGATACAGATAGATAAGGTAAAAGGAAGTACGGTTTGCGAAGAACGAATATGGGTGTCTGTGGATTGGTCAAAGGTTCCTGTAGGCGATCGTGTTACAGGAATTATCGAAGTGACAACTAAGAATGATAAGAAAGAAAACATATATGTTTCTGTATTTAATCCATCTTCTCCGTCATTGGCGGAGATGAGCACTTTGTTTGTAGAGCATAATGGATACGTTTCAATCAATGCGTCCGATTATCACAGAAAGGTTGAGAATGATTTTATTAAAATTGTGACAATTCCAAACCTTGGCTATGAGAATGCTTCTGTTCAACTTGGTAATCCCATTGCACCTATGCAAAGAACGGGAAGTAGTATTGTGCCACGAGTTGAATATGATTTTTATACTTTCGGACAAGGTTCTGTAGATGTATATACGTATGTGTTACCTACTTTTACATTAAGTGCAGATAAAGATTATGCAGGCCATGAGGCTACTAACATTGAAACACGTTATGGAGTATGTATTGATGACGGACCAGTGATGAATCCTTCGACTTCGTCTTTCGAATATGCACAGATCTGGTATGAAAGTGCGTTAAAAAATTGTCGTATTAATAAAACAACTTTGCATATCAATAAGCCGGGGAAACATACAGTGAAGGTGTTGTGCGGCGATGCTGGTACTGTATTGCAAAAAATCGTATTAGATTTTGGTGGAATGAAACGCTCTTATTTAGGACCTGGACCTACAAAATCAAAATAGTATATATCAACTATATTATTTGAGACGCATTTTCTATTTAATGGGATGTTTATTTCATTTACAATCAATCAAATAACGTACTTTTGTTTTAACCAAATATTCTATTATTAATTATAATTAGTTAGCTTGTATTATGAAAAATAATTTAATTATGCTACTGTGTGTGTTGTTATTTATCAGTTGCAAAGATGATGAACAGATGCAATATGCAAAGATCTATTTTCCACTAGCCACATGGGCGGAGAAAAGTGATTTCTTTATTGCAAATTTTGATTATGAAAAAGACACAACATTCATAATCGGTACGTATTGCGGAGGAAGTATTCCTGTTCCTCAGGATGTGAAAGTTTCTATCGGGTTAGCTACAGATTCTTTGCAAAAGCTTCAGGTAAAAGACCCTTCTTTTGCAAACTATGAAGTTCTTCCGGAGAGTAGTTATGAAATTATTCCGTCAGATATGGTTACGGTGATTAAAAAGAATACTAACAGAGGGGATTTGCAAGTCATATTTCGTACTACTGAGTTGGACCCGGCAAAACGATATGTATTACCTTTATGTATAAATTCTACCTCTCATTATGAGCTGGCTCCACAGCATAGCTATCTTTTTTTTGGAATCAAGAAACAATAATTTAGCCTTATAGATGATGAAAAACTGTATTAAGTTTCACTTATTATCGAAACGAACTGTTTTTTTAAAACTGCTTTGTTTTGCTGTTTTTTGTACTTACAACTTTTATTTCTTGGATGGGTTTGCCCAAAGTAAAAAGCAAATCGTTGTCCGAGGAAAGGTGGTAAACCCTAAAGGAGAAGCACTACCGGATGTGCTTGTAGATGTGAAAGAAACCTTGGGATTTGTTTTGACGGATAAGGAGGGGAGGTTTACGATTGCTGTACCAAATGAAGAATCAAGCCTTATATTTACATTAAATGAATATGAAAAGGCTACGGTACAAGTGGGTAAAAACAGAAATTTCCGTTTGACCCTTCTTAAAGCTGTGGAGAAGCATGAGGATAAGACCATCCATTTAATGTATGGTTCGCAGAAGCAGTCAAGGTTAATAACGGCTGTGGAAACGGTAAGCGGAGAACAGATTGAGAATGTTCCGGTCATGTTTCAAAATGCAGCAATTGCCGGTTTGATGATGGGTGTTCAAAGTATACAGACTACCGGTTTGCCGGGCGCGGATAATGCCAGTCTGTATGTGCGTGGGCAGCGTTCATGGCGCAGTGGCTCTCCGGTAGCCTATGTAGACGGACGTCCTCGTTCGTTCTCTCTACTAGATCCCCATGAAATAGAATCCATATCTGTTTATAAAGATGCAGGTTCTTTATCTATATTGGGGTTAAGAGGGGCTAACGGTGCATTTATGGCAACTACTCGCAGAGGTAAAGAAGGAAAGCCTGTGATTCGTTTCAATGCCCAACTGAGTATTTCAAAACCTACACAAAGGCCGGAATATCTGGATGCATTTCACTATGCAAAGTTATATAATGAGGCATTCATGAATGATAATCCAGGAGAAGAGCCTGTATATAAGCAGGAAGATTTAGATTTATATTTAAGTGGTGAATCCCCTTATACGCATCCGAATGTCAATTGGATAGATGAAATCTTGAAAAAACAAACTATCGCACAGCGTTATAACTTAAGTATTCAAGGAGGAAGTTCTAAAGCTAAATACTTCGTGAACTTCTCATATCAAAATAATGATGGACTTTACAAAACGGATGATTTGAATACTTACAATACGAATGCTAATTTTCAGGTATACTCGATTCGTTCTAACGTAGATGTTTCATTGACAAAGGATTTATTATTGTCGGTCGATCTCTTCGGAAGACAGCAGTTGAGGAATAATCCGGGTGGTTCTATGAGTGCGGAGGGATTATTTAAAACGTTATACTCACTTCCTGCTAATATATTTCCATTGAATTATGGATCGGACAAAGTGGCAGGAACCAATGCATATCGTAAAAATCCTTATGGCATATTGAATCACAGCGGATATTCTAAATATATACACAGCACGATGGAAGCTTCGATGAAAGCTAACCAAAAGTTGGATTTTATCACAAAAGGCTTGAGTGTATATGCTTCATTAGCTTTTGATGCTCGTTTTGATAATACTATTAATCGTAGTAAGGAATATATGGTGTATGAATATACTGGTAAAAATGCAACAGGTGAAGATACATTCACTACATGGGGAGAGCCGGGTAAACAAGCCAATTCCAATTCTTTTGGTGATAGCAAGGTACGTATCTTTGATGTTGAGGCGGGGCTGAATTATGAACGCTTATTAGGCACAAAACATGATGTATCAGCAGTCTTAACGTTCAATCGTAATCAGCAGACAACGGATACGCAGCAAATGGCTAACTATCATCAAGGTTTGTTCGGACGTGCGTCATACGCGTTTGATTCCCGTTATTTAGCTGAGTTCTCTTTTGGATATCAGGGTACTGAGCAATTGCCTAAAGAGAAACGCTATGGATTCTTTCCTGCGGTTTCATTGGGATGGATTCTGTCAGAAGAGCCCTTTATAAAGAGAACGATTGGAAACAAGTTGCTGAGTTTTATCAAGTTTTATGGTTCGTATGGTTTGACAGGAACAGATGATGGGATTCCTTATTTCTACTATCTCCCTACATTGGCTAAAACGGGGAGTAGTCGATATCATTTTGGTGTAAATGGTACCAATGTCGGTGGCTGGGGAGAAGGTAGTGTATTTAACCCTCATGTTACTTGGGAAGAATCATTAAAGCTAAACGTTGGTACTGATATTCGCTTATGGAAGGATCGGATCAGTTTAGGATTTAATTATTTTAAAGAGAAAACATCACAGATTTTGACTACTCGATATACTGTTTCCACTCTTTCCGGCTATGGCTTTGGAGGTCCGCTCGAGAATATTGGAAAGTCTGAAAATAAGGGTTATGAAGCCCGTGTTGCTTTTACTGATAAAAGAGGCGATTTTTATTGGACAGTAGGTGGTAATTTTAGTTTTATCGACAATACTATTATTTTTAATGATGAGCAACCTTATCCGTACGATTATCAGAAACGTGTAGGAAAATCTATTAATGATTTATTCGGTTATGTATCCGACGGATTGTATATCGACGAACAAGATCGTTTGAACAGTCCTAAAACTGATTCCGGAGCTGCTTATGCAGGTGATATCAAATATCGTGACTTGAATGGCGATGGGGTAATAACTGAACAGGATCAACGTAAAATTGGTGATTCAAATCTGGCGGAGTGGAGTTATGGATTTTTTGTAGGTGCTGCCTATAAAGGGTTTGATGTAAAGGCACTCTTTACCGGTGTAGCTAATCGGGATTATACATACGCAGACCTCAATATTATGGCTTTTAAGAATGAAGCTGGTAATGGGAATGAATGGGGTGGTGGTAGTGTACAAAAGTATCATTGGGACAATCGCTATAATCCACAAGATCCTTCTACTTGGCGCACGGCTAAATATCCTCGTTTGTCTTTATTGGGTGGTACGCATAATCGTCTGGATTCGGACTTTTGGCAGGACAATGGTAATTTTTTACGGTTAAAAACATTAGAAATAGGATACACACTTCCTCAACGTTGGACTCGGAAAGCTAAAATTTCGAAAGCACGTATTTTCTATACTGGATATAATCTTCTGACTTGGCATAATATGCGTGTTATTGATCCGGAAAGTCAGCCCGGAGTTTGTAACTATCCTGTACAAAAGGTGTCTAGCTTTGGTTTGAGTCTTCAATTTTAATGGATATGGATATGAAAAAACAGATAATTATATTATTTACGGGGTTGACATTATTGTCTTCTTGTTATGATGCGATGAATGAGGTTCCTTTGGAGAGAATGCCGCCCGAAATAGCCTTTAAAGATAGTTTGAAGGTAGAGATGTTTGTGAACGAACTGTATGTAGGTCTTAATACCGGGATAGGTGGATATAATAGCTTTGGAGGAGGAGCCGCTAATCAAAATAGTTTTTTTGACTGTGTGACTGATTTGGGAGTACTTTCTCCACGTGGCACAAATACGGCAATTAATAGCTTCACTGGGGCTACATTTCATTCCGGTTCAGGTGGAAATACTGACAGCCGGTGGGCACAAGTTTATCAATATATGCGTAAAACGAATGTTGTATTAGGGTATATTCATTATTGTGAGCAATTATCGCAGGCAAAAATGGCGCAATATGTTGGCGAAGCTAAATTGCATAAAGCATTGTTACATTATGAAATGTTGAAGCGCTATGGGGGGATTACTATTATGGATGATCTCTTTGAAGGTGGCAATATTGAGTTGCCGCGTAATACATTCGATGAATGTGTAGAATATATAGTTCGTTTGTGTGAAGAGGCTGCGGGTGGTCTTCCTTTGCGTTACCCGGATAATGATTATGGGCGTTTGACAAAAGGAGCTGCTTTAGGCTTGAAGGCCAAGGTCCTATTATATGCTGCCAGCCCCTTATTTAATGAGAATCCGATAGCAGGAACAACAGAAATCCAACGTTATGCATCTCCTGATGATCGTCGTTGGGAGCGTGCAGCAAAGGCGGCGCTTGATGTAATTAATTTAAGAATGCCCAATGGCGCTCCTGCCTATGAATTATTTCCTTCTTACGAACGTCTCTTTTTCACTCGTGAAGGTAATCATGAGTTTCTTATTGCCAGAATGCAAGGTATGACTAATAATGTAGAGAAACGCAATGGTCCGGCAGGATATTCAGGGGCTACCGGTAATACGAGTTTGACACAGGAATTTATTGATATGTTCGAACTCAAGAATGGCAAATTACCCAAGGAGGATCCGGAATATGATCCACAAAAGCCATGGGAGAATAGATGTGAACGTTTCAAAGCATCGGTTCTTTATAACGGCAGTTACTGGTGGGATAGGGAGGTGGAAACATTTGTTGGTGGAAAAGATTATACGGCTTTAAATTCTACAGCAAAAGGGTGTATCACCGGTTATACTTTACGAAAACATCTGGATCCGGAGGTTCGTATTTCTGGCGTTGAGAAAAACACATTTCATGATTTTCCTTTATTACGTTATGCAGAGATTTTGCTGACTTATGCCGAAGCTGCCAATGAATATTATGGAACCTCAGATGATGATATTGTTGATGATGCTATGATATATACTTGTGTTAATCAGGTTCGTAATAGGGCTGGTTTACCTCCTGTCGCAGATAAGACTAAAAAAGAAATGCGTGAAATTATCCATCGGGAGAGAACGGTCGAACTTGCTTTTGAAAACGTACGTTATTTTGACTTACGACGTTGGAGGGAAGCGGAGATTGTATTGAATCGTCCTGTACATGGGGTACAAATCACTAAAGATGAGAGCACGGGAGAGTTTATCTATAGTGCTCCGATAGAAGTGGAAGACCGCGTGTTTCCGGAACGGTGCTATTATTATCCGATTCCTCAAAGTGAATTAAATAAAAATGCGGCTTTAACTCCCAATCCAGGTTGGTAACTTAGTATTGTAAAATCAAATGAAAAACTAATTCATGAAGAAATTTTTATTAACCTTAATAGTGGTGATAGCGGAAGGAGTATTCTATTCGCTATATGCTCAATCATTTACGGTTACCGGTACGGTTGTTGATATGAATGATGAAGCGATGCCAGGTGTGAATATTGTTGAGCAAGGTACCAGGGGTAATGGTGCTATTAGTGATATAAACGGTCGTTTTAAAATTACCGTTTCAAGTTCTAAGAGCGTCTTGGTATTCTCTTTTATAGGCTATGAAAACCAGGAAGTCTTAGTAGGTAAACAGAGAAAACTGGACGTGAAAATGGTGGAGTCAGGTGTGAGTTTGGAAGAAGTTGTTGTAGTAGGCTATGGCTCACAGAAGAAAGCTTCCGTAGTGGGGGCTATTTCCACGGCAGATGCTAAAGAACTTCAAAAGACAGGAACAACTAATTTAACTCAGGCAATTGGTGGTAGAATAGCCGGAGTAATTTCCAGATCTCCGGGAGGACGTCCGGGTGAGGATGATGCTTCTATATATATTCGGGGTATTGCCAGTTATAATTCAGGAACTTCATCTCCATTAGTATTAGTGGATGGTGTTGAACGGGAATATTCGCAGATAGATCCTGAAGATATTGAGAGTTTCTCAGTTTTAAAAGATGCTTCTGCTACAGCTGTATTTGGAGTACGTGGTGCGAATGGAGTTATCCTGATAACAACCAAACGTGGAGAAACAAGTAAACCGGTGGTGGATTTTAGAACTTCGTTCACTATGAATACTCCCATTCGTTTGCCTGAGAAACTTGGTTCTTATGATTATGCCCGATTGAAAAACGAAGCGTTGATGAATGTGGGGGAAGTACCCGAATACAATGCTTATGATCTTGAAATGTACCGTACAGGGGCTAGTCCTTATACTCATCCTGATAATGACTATATTGGAGATATGCTGAAAAATTCCAGTATGAAACAGCAATACAATCTGACAGTGAGGGGCGGTACTCCTTTTGTGAGATATTATGTGTCGGCCAATTATCTTAATGAACAAGGTATTTTTAATACCTTCGATAATGAGAATTATGATTCTAACGTATACTTTAAACGCTATGGCATGCGTACCAACTTGGATTTTAATGTGACGAAGACCACCGTCTTTGGAGTTGATCTTTCAGGACGACTGGAAGAAAGACATGATAATGATGCCGGGACGGATCTTTATAAATCTATGGTACGCTTACCGCCTAATTATTTGAATTATGTGAATCCGAACGGAACTTATGGCGGGAAACTTAATGTAGTAAATCCTTATGCTGCTTTATCAAAGTATGGCTATAATCATTCTAAACGCAATGTATTCGAAGCGGTAGTGAAACTCAATCAAAAATTAGATTTTATAACAAAAGGGCTTTCAGCAAGAGCCATGTTTGGTTTCGTTTCTACCATGGCCTCGAGGAGAGATATAACAGAACGTCCGGAGTTATGGGAATACACCAAAGATGGACAATATGCAATAGTCAGTAATGAAACTCCCGTTCGTATTGATACTTCCGCAGGACCTCATCGGCGGAATATAACCACAGAATTTGCTGTAAATTATGAACGTAAATTTGGTGCACATGCTGTTACTGGTTTATTGGCATTCAACCAATTGAACCAACATTATAATGCCGTGCTTCCCACAGGTTATATCAATTATGTAGGTCGCGTAACGTATGGATATAAAAATAGATATTTAGCTGAATTTAATGCCGGATATAATGGTTCTGTACAGTTTGCGGAAGGTAAGCGTTACGGTTTTTTCCCAGCTTTCTCATTGGGCTGGGTCGTTTCAGAAGAAAAGTTCTGGGGTAAGAGTAACAAAGTGTTCAATTATATGAAGATTCGTGGAGCTTATGGTGAAGTTGGTAACGATAAGATTGGCTCTGAGAAGTATTATTATTTACAAACTTATCCGATGCTTACTTCCTATCGTCCTTCTTTTGGTATTGATAATAATCCCGAGAATCGCATATATGAAGGTAAAGAAGGAAATATAGATGTGACATGGGAACGTGCCCGTAAATTGAATATCGGGATTGATATGCGTCTCTTTGATAGTAAGTTAGCTTTGACTGTAGATGCCTTTACGGAAAAGCGGATCAATATATTGGATTATGATCGTGCTATTTCTACTATTTATGGAATGTTGGGAGCTACTGATTCTAATAAAGGATTTCCACCGCAGAACTTAGGTGAAGTGCGTAATTCTGGTTTTGAAGTGGATGCCTCTTTCAATGATAAAATAGGAGACGTATCATATTATGTGAAAGGAAACGTTTCATTTGCCCGAAACAAAATCTTAAAGAAGGGTGAAGAACCGCAAACGTATCCATGGACATCTTCTATCGGACGTAAAGTGAATCAACGATTTGGTATGATTGTGGATGGCTTTTACAATACGCAGGAAGAAATAGATGCCTTACCTTCCCGTTTTTCAAGTAACTTGAAGCTCGGTGATCTGAAATATAGGGATATTAATGGAGATGGAGAGATTGATAGTTATGATGTGACTGCAATTGGTAAAACCCGTTTGCCAGAGATTATCTATGGTTTTACTTTAGGAGGAGAATGGAAAGGGATTGACTGGCAATTATTCTTTCAAGGAGCGGCAATTACAGATTTATACGTAAATGGGTTTGGATATTGGGAGTTTACGAATACAGGTAGTGTGATGAAACATCATTTAGGAAGATGGACGCCGGATAATAAAGAAAATGCCACTTATCCGAGCTTATCTCCTTCTACTTCGAAACAAAATCATAGACTGTCTACCTTTTGGCTGAAGAATGGTAACTATCTTCGTTTGAAGAATATGCAGATTGGTTATACACTCCCTGTAAATTGGACAAAGAAGGCCAGGATATCTTCGGTCCGTATTTACGTAAGTGGAACTAATTTATTGACTTTCGCAGGATTTAAAGAATATGATCCGGAAGCAAATGATGGAGATAATACTTCTTATCCGCAAATGAGAAATTATAGTGTTGGGCTGAATCTAAAATTTTAAAAGTGATTAGTTATGAAAATAAAACTTTATATGATACTAAGTTCATTTCTTTCCATAATGACCTTGAGTTCATGTTTGGATGCTTCTTCCCTCATGGACAAGGAAGATGTGGGTGATTTGTATGAGAAAGATGTGTTTAAGGATCCGACGTATGCTCGTTATTTCGTTAATGATATTTATTATTCTTTGCCAAAGGGAGCCGAGGTTCCGGGTTCATGGAGTGGTGCTTATCTTGACTGCGCTACAGATAATGGGGAAGCACGTAATTTAGAGTCGGATGCCCAACGATTTAATGATGGTAACTGGAATGCTGAAAGCGTACCATTGGGAGGAGTCTGGTCTAAATATTATGCTGCTATCCGTGCTTGTAACAAATTTCTGGAGAATTATGATTATATAGAAGAACGAGACGGAGTGGCTACCCGTACGGACTTGGAATATTTGCGTGCGCAGGTAATCTTTTTACGTGCATTCTTTTATGCAGAATTGCTGAAACATTTTGGAGGTGTTCCCATTCTGGAAAAGACATTGCATTTTGGCTCTCCGGAATTAAAAGAGGCTAAACGGGCTACATTTGCTGAGTGTGTGGAATATATTCTGGATGAATGTGATGAGGCAATTACTATTTTTCGGAGTGTAAATCAGGATTGGGCAAGCAATAATTTTGGCCGTGCAAACGATGGTGTAGCTTTAGCCTTGAAAGGTAAAGTCCTTGCTTTGGCGGCTAGTCCATTATTTAATCGTCCCAATAATTATCCTCAATATGATAAAGAGGATATCAACAAAGAGTTATGGCGTTATCCTGTTTATGATAGTGAAAGATGGAATAAAGCTGCAAAAGCATTGAAAGCTGTTATTGATTTAGGACGTTATGACCTATATAAGAAAGTAAACGGCACAAAATCAGCTTACGAAACTTATTTTGTTACGCGTAATACGGTGGAAGAATCAATATTTCCTTTTTTAAAAGGACCTACAATTGATATATATTATGAGAATTTACCGTTTAATTTCATGCTTGTTCGCGGCAAGGGGAGTCCGGTATGCTACAATCTACCCACTCAAGACTTAGTTGCGGCTTATGAAATGAAAAATGGCATGCTACCGGAACAGGAAGGATCGGGGTTCCGCCCGTTGCATCCTTTTTCCGGTCGTGATCCACGCTTGGAGGCCACGGTGTGGCATGATGAAGCTACTTTCTGTGGTATAGAATTTCAGACTTGGAGACGAGATATTGATTCGGAAAAGCCATGGGGCAAAGATTATATTCGCGGATATTCCCGTACAGGTTTCTTTTTGAAGAAATTTATGGATAAGGATTTGAATCCGACTAATAATGTAATAGTACCCAATTCGTATCCTATTATTCGTTATGCTGATATATTGCTACTATATGCCGAGGTTTTAAATGAATATTATGATGATCCTTCTGCCGTACCGGATGATGCCATTTGTTGGGCTATCTCAGAAGTCCGTGCGCGTGCCGGTATGCCTGATGTACGTACTACTTTTGCCAATCGTGGATGGGAGCTAACTCAAGAGAATGTCCGTAAACTGATTCAAAATGAACGCCGTGTCGAATTTGCTTTCGAGGAACATCGTTTCTGGGATATCCGACGCTGGATGATTGGAGCGGAAACTCAGAGAGTAGTACATGAACAAGATATTATCTTAAAAGAGGATGATAAAACAAAAGAATACAGTGTACGGGAAATGGAAAAGCGTACCTATGAAGACCACATGAATTTGATGCCTATTCCGCAGTCTGAGATTAATAAGAATAAGAATCTGATTCAAAACTGGGGATGGTCGCCACGTGTGGTAGATTGATAAACTTTATAGCATGAAAAGATATGAAAAATAAATTCTTCTTATATATGATGGTCACTATCCTATCGTTGTTTGCCAGTTCATGTAATGACGACGAAGTGATTGAAACTTCAGTGCAGGTGACTACACAAGGGTTTGCACGAGTGGGGCAGACTACAGCTTTTGTGAGTGCATACATCACAAAAGGCACTGTTTCAGATAATATGGTAGTCGGTTTTTGTTGGAGTGAAACAACTTCTCCGGATGTGGAAGATAGTAAAATAGAATCGGTCGGCGCTATTGCAGAAAACGGATATATGTTACAAATGGTAGGACTATCACCTTCAACGGAATACTATGTTAGGGCATATATTAATGACGGTAGCCATATCTATTACGGTAATGAATTGAAGTTGACAACAAAAGACCTTCTGGGCGATGGATGGTGTGTAATTGATGATGTTACCGGAATTACTCCGACTACAGCGACTGCAATAATGCAAATTGCCGATAATGGTGGCTCGGAAGTGTTGGAATATGGAATATGTTATGAAGGTGCAGACGCCCCACCTGTTCCGCCTCTTGTAGAACCGACTGTTGATGGTAAAACTATTGTTGCAGATGCGGGTGGATATGCTTTTGATGCAAATCTGGAGAATCTGAATCAGAATACGTATTATTTGGTTCGTCCTTATTTTAAGACTGCGACAAGTGTAGTATATGGTGAGACTATTTGGTTTAAAACGATGAATTTTATAAAAACAGGGAATGTCTTTCCAGGATATCGGAGTGCATATTTGTATGGTGAGGTTTTGATGGATGCCGGTTCTCCTACTACAGAACGGGGAGTATGTTGGGGTACTAATCCGGAAATAACCATTGAAACGGGTTCTTATAAAAAGATAGATAAAGGCGTAGGTTCGTATTATTCTATTGTTGGTGGACTAAAAAAAGGTACAACGTATTATGCGCGTGCTTATGCTGTAAATTCGGATGGAGTATTTTATGGGCTTCCGGTTGAATTTACTACACATACAGGAGACATTGTGCCGGGTATGACTTTTGAAGACCTGATTCTTGTAGAAAATGGAATTTTTGATATGGGTAACCCGAATACGGATACGGAAGTTTCTCCTATAGATAATAAAACCTATGGAAAAGAACAGGTACATAAGGTGAATATATCCAAGGATTTCTATATTTGCAGATATGAAGTGACAGTAGAGCAGATGTGTGTATTCTTGAATGTATATCAAAGTAGAAATAGTAGGACTTTGCCTGTTAAGGCTTTGCATAATGGTTCTACTGCTGCTTGGTGTTTCCAATATTCTGGTGCAGCCCCTAATTTGATTTACAAACCACGTGCAGGTAAGAATCGGCATCCTGTTGTGAATGTGACTTGGCCTTGTGCTGAACAGTTTTGTGAATGGTTGTCAGCTGAGTTGGGAGTAAAAGTACGATTACCGAGTGAGGCTGAGTGGGAATATGCTGCCCGTGGCGGTAAACGGAGTCAAGGCTATTTGTATAGTGGCAGTAATAATGCAAACGAAGTGTCTGTTTCTACGGATAATAAAAGAGGGCCTTCTCCAGTCGGTACAAAGAGCCCCAATGAATTAGGTATTTATGATATGACAGGGAATGTAATGGAATATTGCAGAGATTTTTTTGACTGGAACTTTTACGGAACACATGCGGATGAAATTGCGGTGGATCCTGTTAATGCCGGAAAATTAAGTGCGGATGGTAAAATGATAGTTCGGGGAGGAAGTTTTAGGCATCCGACCTATCTTAAGGTATATACACGTGGATGTAATCAGCATAAAGGAGAAGCCGGTAACCACAGCGGTTTCCGCTTTGTAATGGAAAAACTTCCGGAGGAAATTTAAAATATTAAGAAAATAAGGAGGTGGCACGTCCATAGATAGTATATCGATGTCACCTTCTTGTTTTTAACCGTCATAAAGATTAAAACTATGAATAGAATTTTAAATATATTATTCTTATGCTCTCTATTCTCATCAATAATGGCTTGTGGTGAGACTAACGATTCACGACTTTCGGGTGGGGCCTCCCCCGTGTTAATTGGGAAAGACTATTTGTCAGTACTACCTGCCACTATTCAAGTGGGCAATTTCCCCGGTATATTTAAGCTGAATATTGCTACAAATTTAGTATGGAGTGCCTCTACTGAAGAGGATTGGATTGAACTGCCAAAAACAGAAGGCGGAAAAGAAATATTATCTGTAGGATATACTGCTAACGTTGATGTCACTACTTCTCGAAAAGCGAAAATTACTTTTTCTGCCGAAGGGGTGGATGATGTAGTGGTAGATATTGTGCAAAGTGATAAAACCTTCACCAATCCTATAGCAGGCATACCTGATCCGTGGATTGTGCAATATCAAGGGGCTTATTATACATGCAAAGCGCATGGCAACGGAATAAATGTATCCAAGTCAAATAAACTAACTGTGATTAATTCGACAAAGTCGATTTGGACTGCTCCGAAAGATAATGGTACGATAAAACCATGGAATACTTCACATGTTTGGGCTCCTGAGCTCCATTTTATTGACGGAAGATGGTATGTCTATTATGCGGCAGGGCGTCCGCATGAAGAAAGTGGAAGTTATAAAATGCAACGGACAGGTGTACTGCGTTCTAAAACTGCCGATCCTATGGGAGAATATGAAGATATGGGAATGATTTACACTGGTGACGAATATGTTCCCGGGATAATAGCTACAGCAGATAATACCTGCTATGCTATTGATATGGGAGTTGTAAATATAGGAGGTAAATTGTATGCCGTATGGTCAGGAACAACTAATAAAGAAACAGGAGGGGATCAGCGCATTTATATTGCTGAAATGACTAACCCGTGGACTATAAGTTCCAATCGTGTTCAAATATCTCAACCTGATCAATCCTGGGAACTAGTGCAACCCTCGGTTAAAGTGAATGAAGGACCTGCTTTTTTGCAGCATGACGGCAAAGTCTTTATCGTATATTCATGTAACGGTTCGTGGACAAAATACTATCGTTTGGCCTACCTTATGTTAAATATAGGTGATAATCCGATGATTCCGGCGAATTGGAAGAAATCTCCCAATGCTGTGTTCTATCGTTGTGACAATACTGCTGAGGAAGATGGAGTGAATGGAGTAGGCCATTGTAGCTTCACGAAATCTCCTGATGGCACAGAAGATTGGATTGTTTATCATGTTAAAAATAGGAATGATGGAAGTTATGAATCCGGGCGTTCTACATTTATGCAACGTTTTACCTGGAATACAGACGGAACTCCGAACTTTGGAACACCGGTAGGATGGGGTGAATCGATAGTAGTGCCCTCTGGCGAATAAAGGCAAGTCCTGTTTATTTTGGAATAAAAATGAAGAAGTGATGATGAAGAAGAATTTACATCGTACAGCCCTACTTTTAAGTATCGGTCTTCCTTATGGAATGCATGCCGGGGAGATTCCCGATAAACCTAATATCTTAATTTTTATTGCAGATGATTTAGGGTGGGAGGAAGTAGGGGCCTATGGCCATCCGGTGGTAAGAACCCCTAATATAGATTCTTTGGCACTGAATGGATTGCGTTTTGATAATTTCTTTTTAACAGCAAGCTCCAGCAGTCCCAGTCGTGCTTCCATATTTACAGGAATGTATCCAAGTAGTACAAGAGCGCAGAATCTACATGATAAATTGCCATCAGAAGCAACTCTTTTTACTGATTGTCTTCAGAAAAATGGATATTATACTATGTTGGTTGGCAAAAATCATGGAACAAATTCTCCGGAAATAGAGAAGCGGTTTGATTATTTGAAATCTGTCGGAAAACCATGGAAAATGGGAGACCTTTGGGTGGAAGCTTTGAGGCAAAGACCTAAAGACAAGCCTTTTTTTATGTTTGCCGCTTCTCTTGATCCTCATCGTCCTTACAAACAAGGGGCATACGATAACCCTTATCGTCCTTCTGAAGTAATTATTCCACCATATTTGCCGGATTCTCCAGAAATGCGTGAAGATATTGCAGACTATTATAATGAAGTGACGCGTTTCGATACGCATGTGGGCGCAGTACTTAATCTACTCCGGGAAGAAAAGGAGTTGACTAATACATTAATCATTGTGATGACAGATAATGGACGACCTTTTGCCCAATGCAAAACGAGAGTGAATACCCAAGGTATAAAATCTCCTTTTATTGTCTTTTATCCTCATATTGTTAGAAAAGGAGGTGTTACTTCAAGTTTGGCTAGTGCTGTAGATATTGCTCCGACTCTTCTGGAAATAGCCGATGCGAAGCGTTCACCGGGTCTACAGGGTATAAGTTTGTTACCCATTCTGAACAATCCCGATACGGAAGTTCGGGAATTTGCTTTTGCAGAGCATAATTGGCATGCTTTCAAAGCTTATGAACGGGCCGTCATTACGAAGGAATTTATATATATAAAAAATTGGTTGCCCCATTTGTCCAATCCGGTGGTAGGGGATGCAATGCGCACACCTGCCTATCTTCAAATGCTTGCAGACTTTGAAAAAGGAAGGCTGGGGGAAATATATCAAGATTGTTTTATTGCTCCCCGATCCGAAGAAGAACTCTACTCATTGGCAAAAGATATTCATTGTTTGAATAACATTGCGCATAAACGGACGATGAAAGAAGAATTATCCCGTTTGCGACTGGTTTTAAAGGTCTGGCAGGAGTCTGTAGGAGACGTCTTTCCCGGCGAAGAGAATATAAAACAGGATGATGGACGTTTTGCCCGTCCTCTTGGTAGATAATCATTTTTATTAATATTTGAGATGAAAGCGAATAGAACATTGTCTATTTTATTGATATGCCTGCTCAGTTGTCTGAGCCTGCAGAGTGGGAATAAATTTTATGTAGCGAATCAAAAGCCATTAGTTAAACAACCTTATGTCCAGTTGCCCCTTGGTGCGATCCGCCCGCAAGGCATGTTATTGGAAATGCTTTATCGGCAGAGGGATGGTTTGACTGGATGTATGGATAGCATTTACAGTGTAGTTTGTGGCGAACGAAATGGTTGGCTGGGAGGTACGGGAGATGGCTGGGAACGCGGTCCCTATTGGATAGACGGGTTGTTACCATTAGCTTATATTTTGAATGACCAGACTCTGAAAGAGAAGGCTTTAAAATGGGTGGAATGGTGTCTGAATAACCAACAGGACAATGGCAATTTTGGCCCTAAGCCTTTACCGGAGAATTATGATAAAATATGGGGAGTACAGCAGGGGATGCGAGACGATTGGTGGCCTAAAATGATTATGCTGAAAGTCTTGCAACAATATTATATGGCAACCGGCGACAAAAGGGTTATAGACTTTATGATTCGCTATTTTAAATATCAACAAGAAACACTTCCCAAATATCCTTTAGGGCATTGGACATTTTGGGCAAATCGTCGTGGGGCCGATAATCTGGCGGTTGTTTATTGGTTGTACAATATCACCAAAGAAAAGTTCTTATTGGAATTGGGGGAACTTATTCATCAACAAACGTATGATTGGACAGAAGTTTTCTCAGGTAATGTGATTCGTACGCTAAATCCGTATCCATCTCTTCATTGTGTGAATGTAGCTCAAGGGTTGAAAGCCCCTGTGATTTATTACCAACAACATCCGGATGAGAAATATCTTAGTGCTGTTAAAGAAGGATTATCTGCTTTAAGAGATTGCCATGGTTTCGTAAATGGTATGTATGGGGGAGATGAGCGTTTACATGGCAATAATCCGACACAAGGCTCCGAACTCTGTACGGCAGTCGAGATGATGCATAGTTTTGAAAGTATTTTGCCAATTACCGGTGATGTGTATTATGCGGATTATCTGGAAAAAATCGCTTATAATGTGCTGCCTGCCCAGATTACGGATGACTTTATGTATAAACAGTATTTTCAGCAAGCCAACCAGGTACTGGTTTCTGCGGATACACGGAATTTCTTTGATGATAACAATGGAAGACTAACTTTTGGGAGAATAACAGGTTGTTCCTGTTGTTATACCAATATGCATCAGGGATGGCCTAAATTTGTGCAAAATTTATGGTATGCAACGGAGGATAATGGACTGGCTGCTTTAGTATATGGTGCTTCAACGGTCACTGCAAAAGTCGGTGACGGGCAGACTGTGACAATTATGGAAGATACGGATTATCCTTTTAAAGAATCAGTGCGTTTTACTATTCAAACAGATGGAAAAGTGAAATTTCCTCTCCATTTGCGCATACCGTTATGGTGTAAAACTGCGCATCTGAAGGTGAATAATAAAGAAATAGGGATAGGGGAAGATAAGATTGTGGTTATTCATCGTCAGTGGAAATCCGGAGATATCGTAGAATTGACAATGGATATGAATTTTAAATATACCCGTTGGTATGAAAACTCCTTGGGAATAGAGAGAGGACCCTTGGTATATGCATTAAGAATTGAGGAAGATTGGCGGAAAATAGAAAAAGAAGGAATGACAGACAGGGTATTTTGGGAAGTTTATCCTAAATCTGCCTGGAACTATGCGATT
The DNA here is from genome assembly GCA_900557355.1 of uncultured Bacteroides sp. GTDB lineage: Bacteria > Bacteroidota > Bacteroidia > Bacteroidales > Bacteroidaceae > Bacteroides. The sequence goes on along the minus strand of USSR01000003.1, from coordinate 16,988 downwards.
TTGGGAAAAGAGTTAAAGGAGGAATCTTTTAATTTACGTGTTTCTGAAAATATACCGGATAACCCTTGGAATTTAAAGAATGCTCCTATACAGATTCGAGTGAAAGCCGTTCGTTTGCCGGAATGGCGTATAGAAAATCATTCGGCAGGCAAAATGTTCGTTCCCTCGAGAATCAAAAAGGATGCTAAAAGAGGAGGAAACAAAGTGGAAGATATAACATTAATTCCCTATGGATGTACTACGTTACGAATATCTCAATTTCCAATGATAGAATAAATGTATAGTTTCGTGGATAAAGAACTGAAAATAAAGTATATGTCGGCTTGTCTATTGACATTCCCGATATTTTGTATGGCACAAGTCAATGAGAAAGGGTCCGAGAAACCTAATGTGCTTTTTATTTGTATAGACGATTTACGTCAAGAATTAGGTTGTTACGGTTCGGTTGTTAAAACTCCCCATTTAGACAACTTAGCCGGAGAAGGAAGCTTGTTTTTCCACCATTATGTACAGGTACCGACCAGTGGAGCTTCGAGAGCCAGCATGTTGACCGGCAGACTGCCTCGAAAAGTGCAGGATTTATCGAATGAAGCTTGCAAGATTAATTTATCTGCTCAGGACGAACTAGAACAGCCGGAAACGATGTTTCATCATCTTAGACGCAATGGATACTATACGGTTGGAATTGGTAAAATCAGTCATTATGCAGACGGGTATTTATACGGCTATACTCAACCTAAGAGCTCTCGTCCGGAACTGCCTTACAGTTGGGATGAAATGCTTTTTGATGCAGGCAAATGGAGAACCGGATGGAATGCATTTTTTGGATATGCAGACGGCAGTAATCGTCAAAGCCGTAATAAACACGTCCCCCCTTATGAATGTGCGGATGTGCCGGATGAGGGGTATCCGGATGGACTGACGGCAAACCTGGCTGTGAAGAAGCTACGGGCATTATCTAAAGGAGAAAAACCTTTTTGTCTGGCAGTAGGATTTTTCAAACCGCATTTGCCCTTTACTGCTCCCAGGAAATATTGGGATTTATATGATGAGAATGCGATACCGTTATCTCCTGTTCCTAATATCCCGGAGGGAATTTGTCGATATGCATTGCACAATAGTGGCGAGTTTAATGGTTATTTAGAGGGGGATGAAAGAGCCTCATTAGATAAGAGTGTTTCAGAAGTTTATGCTCGTAAGCTACGTCATGCTTATTTTGCATGTATTAGCTACATAGATGCTCAGGTAGGAAAGATAATAGATGAGTTGGAACGACTTGGAGAAGCAGATAATACCATTATAGTGGTGTGGGGAGATCATGGTTGGCATTTAGGTGACCAACGTGTATGGGGAAAACACACACTGATGGAGACTTCACTGCGCAGCACATTGATAATGAAAGTACCGCATAGTAGTAAATCAATTGAAAATCATCGCATTGTTAGTTCGATTGATATTTATCCTACTTTGATGGAACTTTGTGGTGTCTCGGTTCCTGATGGATTGGATGGACATAGTTTCACAAAACTATTGGCAGATCCTAAAGAGCGTTCATGGCATGAGGCTGCCTATAGTTATTTTAATAATGGTGTAAGCGTGAGAGTTCCACAGTATCGCTTGACACGTTATCGGGATAAAACAAAGTATATCTCAGAATTATATGATTATCATGTGGATGATATGGAAAGAAAAAACACATTTGAATGTGCAGAAAAAGAATTTGTAAAAAAATTGATAGATGTATGGGAGAAAGGAGTCTGTCCGGAAAAGGGAGAACTTCCTGAGTGATAGGACTTATACACTTTTCGGACAGCTTCTTTTAATTGACGGACTTTAATTTATTAATTAATTGATCGAATTTAGAAATTTATGCTGTTGATTTAGTAGATTCTTCTGCATGAATTAATAATTCTCCTTTACCCATTACTGACTTCTTTTAGAGGAGTTTGTCGGATGGACTTGCGCAATTACAAATCAACAGTGACAGGATATATGATTTTAGTAACTATTAGTATTGCGATAAAGTATGAGAAACCAGTGCATTGTGAGAAAAATGCAGTTTTTAATAGATTTATAATGCAAATCATCCTATTGTTTTCTGTAAATTTATTAGAAACAATCACCGTTTTGGTGGATAAGCGACTGATATACAGTGTGGTGACATTTTTGTTTTTCCCCGTATAATACTTAAAATAAATACAAAAATGTGGCATCATTTTTTCAGAAAAAGGTTTAAGCACACAAAATAGAATGGGTTAATCTGATTATAAGAATGTTTGAGACGCATTTATTATTTTATGAGACAAATGTTCTAATAAAGCTAGACTGTAGTACGTAATTTTGCCTTTGCCGAACAGTTTAGTTAAGATGAAATTTGGGTTTATACATTAATTTTTATATTATGAAAAATGATTTTTTTAGAAGATTGGTAATGGGTAGAATCGGACTGCTTTTGCTGTTCCTGATATCTACAATGTATGTCCAGGCTCAAGGAGTGAGAAATGTCTCCGGAATGATAAAAGACGCTTCGGGCGATCCGCTGATAGGGGTAAATGTAACGGTTAAGGGGGATGCAACTTTAGGAACGATCTCTGATATGGATGGAGAATATTCATTGAAAATTCCTCGTGAGAAAGTAACAATGGTTTTTTCTTTTATAGGATATAAAACATTGGAAAAATCTATTGATGCTAACACAACAAAGTTGGATATCTCACTATCTGAAGATACGGAATTGCTTGATGAAGTTATAGTAGTGGGTTACGGTACTATGAAAAAGAAAGATGTGACAGGGTCGGTATCACATATCGGAAAAGAAGTGATGGAGACGAAAGTTGCTACGAATGCTGTCGATTTTCTTAAAGGTAATATTGCGGGTGTTAATATTAGCGTAGATAATAACGCTTCAGGAGGTGGATCGATAGAGATTCGCGGTCCCGCCTCTTTAAAAGCATCTACTTCTCCATTGATCGTTCTTGACGGAAATATCTATTATGGTAATATCAGTGATATCAATCCGAATGATATTGAGAGCATGGATGTTTTGAAAGATGCAAGTTCTACAGCCGTATATGGTTCAAAAGGCTCGGCAGGCGTAATAATGATTAATACCAAAAGAGGGCAAACAGAAAAGCCGGTCATTAATCTGAGTGCCAGAATTGGGGTGGCTACTTTATTAGATATCCCGGAACTTCCTACTCCAGAACAATATATTCAAAGACGTGCAGATTATTGGAAAACATTGGATTACTTTAAACCAAGCGAAAATCAAAAGGGGGTAGGCTATTATGATAATCCAGAAAATCTGCCAGAAGGAATCACTAAGGAACAGTGGGCTGCCTATGACCCTTCTTTCTCGGGAGATTATACGGAGACTTGGTTAACGCGCCTTCAATTGTCAAATGTGGAAATTCAAAATTATAAATTGGGTAGGACTGTAGACTGGAGAGATCATGTTTATCGTTCCGGTTTAAGGCAGGATTATAACATGTCTATATCTGGAAAATCTTCTAGAACAAACTATTATGCTTCATTAGGATATACGAACAATGAAGGATATAAAGTAGGAGATAGTTTTCAAACGGTAAGAGCTCGTATTAACTTGGATACGGACATTACAAAATGGTTGAAGATAGGTATTGCCGCGCAGTTTGCCGATCGTGGAAATAAAGATATAGTAGCTGATACTGGTAACGCTGATGGGATGAGCCCTTATGCCAGTATGTATGAAGAAGACGGTAGCATTAAGAAATATCCGACTGATGATGCTCGGATTATAAATCCATTATTGACACATTCTGTTGATAAGAAGTTCTATAAAACACAGACTTTGAATTCTACAATTTACGGTAGAATAACACTCCCTTACGGATTTAGCTATCAGACAAATTTTAATGTCCGTTATGGCTGGAGAAAACAATATTATTATAAATCGGATGAAAGGCCAAGTATTTCTAAGGGTGGCGAAGCCAGTCGCGATGAGTATTCAGATTATGAATGGTTGGTTGATAATATGCTGAAATGGAACTATACCATAGCTGGGATTCATAACATTGATGCAACCTTTGTATATAGTGCCGAAAAATATCAATTTTGGAATACTAATGCTTCTAATGAGGGATTCATACCTAGTGGCGTTTTAGGTTTTCATAATTTGCATGCGGGTATCAATCCGGTTTTAAAAACTAATGATGAGATTCAGACAGGTAACGCCCTGTTAGGACGTTTGAATTATTCATTGATGGATCGCTATCTGTTAACTGCCTCAGTGCGCCGGGATGGATTTTCCGCATTTGGTATAGAAAATCCTTATGGTATATATCCGGCTTTTGCATTGGGATGGCGCATGTCAGAAGAATCTTTTATTAAAAAGCTGAAGGTTGTCGACAATTTGAAATTACGTTTATCTTGGGGAGAAAATGGTAACAGAGACATTGGCCGGTATGCTGCTCTTTCAAAATTGAACGTAACGGATGCAATTATAGATGGGAAAAACGTGAAGGGTGTGTGGACAGATAATCTATCTAACATAAAGTTGAAGTGGGAAAGGACTCGCGCCACAAATCTTGGTTTAGACTTCGGATTGTTTAACGGTCGGTTGAGCGGTATTTTGGATATGTATTATAATAAAACGTCCGATTTGATTGTAAACCGCTCATTGCCTACAATTACCGGATATGGCAGTGTAATTGCCAATTTGGGACAAGTGGATAATAAAGGGCTGGAATTGACTTTGACCAGTGTGAATCTCAGTATCCCTAAGAAAGTTCATTGGACTACTACCTTTATTTATTCAACCAATAAGAATACGATCAAGCATCTGTATGGCAAGATGGTGGATGTGAAAGACGAGGCTGGTAATGTGATTGGGCAGCGTGAAGATGATGATGTACAAAATGGCTGGTATATCGGACATGGCATTAAAGACATCTACTATTATAAATGGACCGGAATCTGGCAGTTGGGAGAAGAAGAGGAAGCTAAAAAATATGGGAAACAACCGGGAGACCCCAAATTATTGGATTTAGATAATGATGGGAAGATTACGGAAAAAGATAAAGTCTGGCTAGGCTCAAGAACTCCACGTTATCGTATGTCTTTGAGAAGTGATTTGAATTTATTCAATTGCCTGGATTTCTCATTTGTTCTTCGCGGAGAGTTCAATTATCTTGGGGAAGACAATTTACGCAGGAATGAAGACAATCGTTTCTTCGACCGTTCAAATTCTATTATGACAGAATATTGGACGCCATGGAGTCCAAATAATGAGTATGCACGTTTGGGTGCAAACTGCGGAAATCCGAGCGTGCTGATATTTAAGAAAAGAGATTTTGTCAGATTGCAGAACGTATCTTTGGCTTATACTTTTCCGAAGACTCTTCTGAAGAAGTTCGCCATTGAGAACCTTAAGGTAAGTTTAAATGTAGACAATGCATTTGTTCTGACGAAATGGGATTATTATGATCCGGAAAATATGGGTACTTGTCCTCGAATCTGGACATTGGGAGTTAATGTGACTTTGTAAATTGTAGAACAGAAGAAAATCTATTCAGATGAAAACAATGAAAAATATAAGTAAATGTTTGGCAGCCATATTATTGGTTGTGAATCTATCGTCGTGCGTTGATCTTGAACCGGAACCGTTGTCATTTTTTGCTCCGGAAAACACATTTATGGATAAGGAAGGACTTGAGGCTTTACTTATCACTTCTCGCAAACAGATTAAGTGGGAATGGTTTGGCGATGCTTTCAATGCGGGCTATTGCGAAACGCCTCTGGTGTATGAATATGCATGGTCGGATGTTTCGGTAATGGGAGCTCCGGAGGTGAAGGAAATACATAATTTGGAAACTCAGTTGACTCCTACAACATCAATGGCATTGCATCTTCGTTATTGGGATCTGGCATGGAATGGCATTAAGTATGCAAATACAGTGATTAGTCGTGTTCCTAAATCGACCATAGATAATGAAACGGATAAGAATGAGCTATTGGCCGAAGGATATTTCCATCGGGCATATTGGTATTACTTACTGGTTAATCAATGGGGAGATGTGCCTTTGCTTTTGGAAGAGATAACGGAACCGAAACTTGATTTTTATACTGTTTCCAGAATGAAAATTCTGCAACAAATGAAAACTGATATGGAATTTGCGGTAAAGTGGCTTCCTAAAAATGTAAAGCCCGGCTGCGTAAATAGAGCGGCAGGAGAACATCTGTTGGCAAAGATATATCTCAGTACAGGAGATTTCCAACTTGCTGTTGATGCAACAACAAGATGTATCAATGATTATGGATTGCATTTGATGAAGGAGCGCTTTGGGGTGAATGCGGAGGATGCCAGTTTAGACGTATTCAATGATTTATTTCAGGAAGACAACATTAGTTCTTCGGAAAATAAAGAAGCAATTTTTGTTGTTCAGGAACGATATGGCATAGAAGGGAATGTTGCCCCCAACGGTTCGGCCCGTATGCGCAACTTTGTGCCCTACTGGTGTAATGGCGCAGCTGTGAAAACTCCGGATGGAAAGCCGGGTACAACGTATGATGCCGGACCTTATGACGGATATGAATGGGTAGAGAAATTAGGTCGGGGCATTGCTAAGATTCGTCCTACAAACTATTCGCAATACGCCATCTGGGGTAAGTGTGGAAATGACTTGAGACACAATGAAAACAACTGGTTCGATATATCGCGTCTTAAATACAACCGTCCGGCATCGAAGGGAGGCAGCGCGACGTATTTTGGCACACCTGTGCAACGCTCATTTGTGACCGATACCATGCGCTGTTATTTCTCATTCCCGACAGTTAAAACATTGATTTATAAAAATGACATTAATAAAGGCAAGACTCCGACCGGAGGATTCACCGATCATTATGTATTTCGTTTGGCTGAAACATATCTTATGAGGGCCGAAGCTTATTATTGGATGGGAAATGCTGTAGGTGCAAAAAATGACGTAAATGAAATCCGTCGTCGTGCAAAGGCGCCGGAACTTCCTTCGGTCACATTAGATGATATCTTGGATGAGAGAGCACGCGAATTATATATTGAAGAACATCGGAAAGTAGAATTGACCCGTATTGCTTTCTTAAAAGCTCAATTAGGTAAGGATGGATATTCTTTAAGTAATTTCTCAGAAAAGAACTGGTATTATGATCGTGTGATGGAGAAGAATAACTTTTTTGCAGAACAGTATTTTTATTCTACCAATGCTTTTATCATGAAGCCATATCATGTGCTTTGGCCGGTTCCTCTGACGGCTATTACTTCAAATACTCAAGGGCGTATTAATCAAAATATTGGTTATTTTGGTGCGGAAGATAATATACCGGTAGAATAGGTCGGGTAAATATGATTCTTAAAAATGGTAATATGAGTAAATATTTTTTCTTCCTTCTTACAGTACTATTGGATAGTTCATTTCTGGAGGCGCAATCTTGTCGGTTGGAGACCCGGATGAAAACTTCCAAAGATATAGTGGTCGCTTGCTATTATTTTCCGAATTATCATACTAGAGACAGGGAAGATCCCCGTATAAGTAACCAGCATTGGGAAAACTGGTCTGAATGGGAGTTGGTGAAGCAAGCGAAGCCTAGGTTTGAAGGACATCATCAACCTAACGTGCCAGCATGGGGGTATACGGACGAAAAAGATCCTAAAATAATGAAGAAGAAAATACAGACTGCTGTGGAATACGGTATTGATGTTTTTATCTTCGATTGGTACAATTACAACGGCCAGCCTTTTCTGAATCGTTGTTTGGATGAGGGTTTCTTGAAGGCAAAGAATTGTCGGAAAATAAAATTCTCACTAATGTGGGCGAATCATGATTGGCAGGATTTGTATCCTTATACATTGGGTGAGAAAAAAGATTGGTTATACACAGGAAAAGTGACACCGGAAAGCTTTGATAAGATTGGCAATGAACTGATTTCTAAGTATTTCACACAACCAAATTATTGGAAGATTGATGGTAAGGCATATTTCTCAATCTATGATATTCAACGGTTTATAGATAGTTTTGGCTCTATGGAAAAAACACGTAAAGCCATGGACCAACTTCGTAAGAAAGCAATCCAATCAGGTTTGAAAGGAGTTCATTGGAATCTGATTGCATGGGGAATGCCTATTCTTTCAGAACAAGATGCTCCTAAGGATATACCTGCATTAATAAAAGCGCTGGGCTTTGATTCAGCAACCTCTTATGTATGGATTCATCATGCGCGGTTGGATAAGCCACAAACGGACTATAACCATGTGCGTAATCAGTACTTTGCGCATTGGGAAAAAGTGAAAAAGACTTATAGCGTTCCTTATTATCCGAACGTAACAATGGGTTGGGACCCCACTCCAAGAACGAATCAAGAAAAGCCATGGAAGGGAAATCAAGTTTATCCTTATACCAATACCATTGGGAATAATACTCCTGAGAATTTTAAGAGAGCATTGCAAATGACCAAAGAGCGTTTGCTTAATGATCCTGATTCTCCGCGTATTATAAATATTAACTGTTGGAATGAATGGACGGAAGGGAGCTATTTGGAACCAGATGTTGTGCATGGTTACGACTATTTAAAAGCTGTGAAAGCAGTATTTAGTAAATGATGTGACATAATAATTAATGATAATATGCTGTAGTGGGACGTTTCTTCTATTTATTGGGATGTTTATGTTATCCAAAATCTAAAGAACCGCCTATTTTTGCGGCAGATAACCTAAAAAAATAATAGAGAATAATGAATCAGAAATTAATGAATCGCATAGTAAAACTTGTCGTTTTACTGCTAATAGCCGGATTACTTCCGGTTTATGCTCAAAAAAAAGGTAAAGAGAAAGTGAATCGTTTGCCGGATGACCTTAAAACTCTTGCGGGAGATCCTGCGTTGTTAAAGAAACCGGAAGGACTTACGGTAGCTGCTTATGCTTTCCCTAACTATCATCCTTCGGCTTTGCACAATAAATTGTATTCGCAGGGGTGGACTGAGTATAATCTGATAAGAAGTGCACGCCCTTGGTTTGACGGACACCAGCAGCCACGCACTCCATTACTGGGGGAATTGGACGAAAGCAAGCCATCCACTTGGGAGACCTACAATAAACTATGTAAGCAAAGTGGCATTGATGTGTTGATTTGGGATTGGTATTGGTATGACGGAAAACCATGCCTGCATGAAGCATTGGAAAATGGATTCTTGGAGGCTAGCAACACTAAAGATGTGAAGTTTGCCTGTATGTGGACCAATCACCCTTGGTATGTGTTGTACCCGACAAAACGCACTGATGGAAAGAATGCTTATCCACCTAGCTTTGATGCTCCCGATTTTTCTAAAGAAGAGTGCTGGAAGAGCCTTTCTTACATAATATCCAGATATTGCCATTTAGAGAATTATTGGAGAATTGACGGTAAACCGGTTATCTGTATTTGGGATGCTCGTCGTCTGGAATCTAAATTAGGCGTTGCTGGTGTAAAGCAATTATTTACAGAATTGACGGACTATGCCAAGAAACTAGGTCATAAAGGATTACACTTCCATGTAACGGGTTTCAGTTGTGGTAACATGAAGGAGGAAGGTTACAATACAGTTGGTTCTTATAATCCATTGGATTGGATTGCCGGCCGTTTCCAACCGAAAGAGATAGAGTTGCCCGATTACGGAACTGTTGCAGCTGATGTAGCTTTCAAACTTTGGGACGAACATCACGGTCAGTTCGATATTCCATACGTGCCGGCAGTGGCTCCGGGTTGGGATTCTACTCCGAGATATATCGCTCCGGATAATCGTCCTGAAAAGCCTAATCGCAGTCAGTGGCCTGCTTGCACGATTTTCAAGAATGAAAGTCCTGCTGCCTTTAAAGCGTTTGTTCAGTCTTCTTTTGTGTATTTGAATAAGCATCCTGAGGTTCCTCGCATCCTGACTATTGCTTGTTTCAATGAATGGTCGGAAGGGCATTATTTGCTGCCCGATAACCGTTTTGGCTACGGAATGCTGGATGCACTGGGCGAGGCATTGGGCAAAGAGGGTAATCATCAGAAGCATGGAAAATAAGTAATATGAAACAACTGTTTTTATTGAAAGCACTTCTTGCCATAAGCTTTTCGCTTATGGCAGGAGGCCCTGCTAAGACTTATAAGAATCCGGTAGTCAATTATAGTCTTCCCGATCCTACTGTAATAAAAGGTGAAGATGGATACTTTTATCTTTATGCTACAGAAGATATTAGGAATCTGCCAATTCACCGCTCCAAAGATTTGGTAAACTGGGAATCCGTCGGCACCGCTTTTACTCCGGAAACCCGACCAACTTTTGAGCCTAAAGGGAATTTATGGGCGCCAGACATTAATAAGATAGGTCATAAATATGTCCTCTACTATTCAATGTCTCGTTGGGGAGGTGAATGGACTTGTGGAATCGGAGTAGCAGCTTCCGATAAACCGGAAGGTCCTTTTAAGGACCATGGAATGATGTTCAGAAGTAACGAAATAGGTGTTCAGAATTCTATTGATCCATTTTATATAGAAGATGGAGGGAAAAAGTACATGTTCTGGGGAAGTTTTCGTGGAATTTACGGAATAGAATTGACAGCTGATGGCTTAGCAATTAAGCCGGGAGCTGAGAAAAAGCAGATTGCCGGAACAGCTTATGAAGGAACTTATATTCATAAAAAGAACGGATATTACTATATGTTTGCATCCATCGGAACTTGTTGTGAAGGGTTGAAAAGTACCTATCAGACTGTGGTAGGACGTTCAAACTCTTTGTGGGGTCCTTATTTGGATAAACATGGGAAGGCTATGATGGAGAACAACCATGAAGTGCTTATTCGTAAGAACAAGGCTTTCGTAGGAACAGGACACAACGCCGAATTAATGACGGATGAGGCAGGTAATGATTGGATATTATATCATGGAGTTAACGTTTCTAATCCTCATGGCAGAGTATTATTATTAGATAGGATTTATTGGAAAAACGGTTGGCCGATGGTGAAGGGAGCTTCTGCTTCTACCGAATCTAAAAGACCGAGATTATAAAGAAGAGTCTACGGAAGAACAAGGGTATTCAAAATATGATGGTGAGAAGATTGTTAATTTTGTTGTTTGGTTGGATAATGGGCAGTGCATTGGCGCTGTCCCAGAATCTGCCATCCACTATGGTGAAACCAGAATCTGTTTATTTCCCGCTCAATGAAGTGCGTCTGCTCGATAGCCCTTTTTTAACTCTTCAACAAAAAGGTAAAGAATATCTTCTTTGGTTGAACCCTGACTCTTTGCTCCATTTTTATCGCGTAGAAGCGGGTTTACCGCCCAAAGCTGATGCTTATGCCGGATGGGAGTCGCAAAATGTGTGGGGAGCAGGACCGCTGCGAGGCGGTTTTCTGGGGTTTTATCTATCTTCGGTATCAATGATGCATCAATCTACCGGTGATAAAGAATTATTGAAACGTCTGAAATATGTATTGAAAGAATTGAAGCTGTGTCAGGATGCAGGCAAGGATGGTTTTTTGTTAGGAATAAAAGATGGAAGAATGCTATTTAAGGAAGTTGCGTCCGGAAAGATAAAAACCAATAATCCCACGGTCAATGGTGCTTGGGCACCCGTCTATCTGATTAATAAAATGTTGCTCGGACTGTCTGCAGCATATACTCAATGTGGGTTGGAAGAAGCGTTGCCAATGATGATTCGGTTGGCAGATTGGTTTGGTTATCAGGTTTTGGATAAACTGTCGGATGAGCAAATTCAGAAATTATTGGTCTGCGAACATGGCTCTATCAATGAATCGTATGTGGAAGCATACGAACTTACCGGGCAAAAGCGTTTTTTGGATTGGGCGCGTCGTTTGCATGACCGTGCCATGTGGGTTCCTTTATCCGAAGGAAAGGACATCTTGTATGGCTGGCATGCAAATACACAGATACCGAAGTTTACAGGATTTCATAAATACTATATGTTTACCGGTGATAAACGGTTTCTCACCGCTGCTACTAACTTTTGGAATATTGTGAATCGGAATCATACATGGGTGATCGGTGGTAACAGTACGGGGGAGCATTTCTTCCCGAAAGAAGAATTTGCAGACAGGCTCTTATTGAAGGGTGGTCCGGAGACTTGTAATTCTGTAAACATGTTACGTCTGACGGAGTCACTTTTCAGTCAGTACCCGGATGCCGTGAAAGCTTCCTATTATGAAAGGGTTCTGTTTAATCATATTTTGTCAGCCTATGATCCTAAGAAAGGAATGTGCTGCTACTTTACTTCAATGAGACCGGGACATTATCGTATTTATGCTTCGCGTGACAGCTCTTTCTGGTGTTGTGGGCATACAGGATTGGAAAGTCCGGCAAAGCTGGGTAAATTTATTTATAGCCATAAAGCGACAAATAGGAAGGAAGAAAAAGAAATCAGAGTGAATTTGTTTATTCCCTCCGTTCTTACGTGGCATGAAGGGGGTGTGGAACTGGTTCAACGAAATCGACTTCCGGATTCCGACCGGGTTGAGCTAACTATGAATTTAAAGAAAAAACAAAGGCTGATTCTCTGGATTCGCAAACCGGACTGGGCGGATAAGGCTACGCTTATAATCAATGGAAAAGCGGAACAGCTCTTGCTTGGCAACGATGGATATTGGATGATTGACAAGGTCTGGAACCGAAAGAATAGGATATCCTTGCAGTTGCCTATGCACACTTATACAGAAAATTTGATAGGAACCGGCCGATATGTTGCATTGCTGTATGGCCCTTATGTACTTGCCGGACGTATGGGTAAAGAGAACCTGCCCTCAACCTTTTGGGGGAAGATGAATAATACGGCTATGAATAAGATGGATTTGTCGAAGGTGCCGGTTTTCAACATTCCTGCTACGCAAATTCCTGACCATGTGGAACCCGTATTTGAAAGAGGAACATTGAGGTTTAATATCCATCTCAAGGGGTTTGAAAATGTGGTGTTGGAACCATTCTACAAGATTCATTTTGAACGATATGCAATATATTGGCCGACGGCTTCTTCCAATGAATAGGAGCCGGACTATAAAAGAAATAATAGGATAAAAAATAATAGGTATGAGAATAAAATTAAGGATTTGTATAGGTCTTGCAGTGGCCTTGACGAGCACTGTTTGTATGGGATCGGTGAGATACCTTCCGGGGAATGTGGAGGCAGAGATATCTTTAAAAGTCCCGGGAAATGAGGCGGTTGACTACCAGCTGCATCCCGAGAAGCTGGAGAATAATTATTTTGATTATCAAATGTGTGGAAACGATAAACTGCCCGTAACGGTTTTTCATCGAGTGCAAGAGCGGGACGGCCACATGTTGTTGACCGTCCGGCTGACCGCTGCAGAGGACGTTTACTTCAATTATCGTCAATCGCTGCTTACGGGTTATCGTCATGAGGACTGTCAGTTCTACATGCCGGGATTCTGGTATCGCCGCAATCTGCGTTCTCCCAAAGAGGCCCCATCGTTCCATACATCTGATAGTTGGCTGGTAAGGGAAGATAGATTGAGTGCACCGCTCACAGGCATCTTTTCTGAGAAGGATAAGAAGTTCATGATAGTGAATCGTTTGGATGATTTTGCTGTCGATGCTTTGTCAACGCACAAAGAAGGAGAGGTGATTCTTTCCGGAAAAACCTCTTTAGGTTTTACCGGATTTGAAAATAAGCAAGGAGTGTCTGTACTTTCTTTCGGTTTTCCTTATCGGGAAGCTCCGAAAAGTTATATCCGTAAATTGACATTAGCCCCAGCTGTGACAGCTTATCAACATTTGAAAAAGGGAGAAACAATTTTGTTGACGTGGCAAATAGCTGAGGGTGAAGCCAAAGACTATTCTGACTTTGTTCAGCATACATGGGAATATTGTTATGATACATATTCTCCCAAGCCTGTTGATACTCCCTACTCAATTGAGTATATGAAGCAGGCTCTTAGTCAGTTCTTTGTAAGTAGTTTTGTTGATAAATACCCATTGGTGTATAATTCGGGTATACATCTTAGGACGGATGCATGCACAAGTAATGGTCAGGCAGAAGTCGGTTTCATCGGTCGTGTTCTTCTGAATGCATTTAATGCTTGGGAATATGGCTGGGAATGTAATCGGGAGGATTTGAAGGCTAATAGTACTAAAATCTTTGATAGTTACCTGAAGAATGGTTTCACAGAGGCAGGCTTTTTCAAGGAATCTGTTAATTTTGATAAGAATTTTGAAGATCCTGTTCATAGCATCCGTCGTCAGTCGGAAGGGCTTTATGCGATCTTCCACTTCCTAGCTTATGAAAAAGAAAAAGGACGCAAACATCCGGAATGGGAACAGCGATTGAAGAAAATGCTGGATATGTTCTTGCAATTGCAAAATGCCGACGGCAGTTTTCCACGCAAGTTCCGTGACGATTTCACTATTGTAGATAAAAGTGGGGGAAGCACTCCTTCTGCTACATTGCCTTTGGTGATGGGGTATAAGTATTTCAAGGATAAGCGTTATCTGGATAGTGCTAAACGGGCTGCGGATTATCTGGAGAAAGAATTGATTTCTAAAGCAGATTATTTTTCATCTACCCTTGATGCGAATTGTGAAGATAAAGAAGCATCACTTTATGCTGCAACTGCTACTTATTATCTTTCATTGGTTACTAAGGGAGAGGAACATAAACATTATGCTGATCTGACAAAGCAAGCCGCTTATTTTGCCTTATCGTGGTATTATTTGTGGGATGTTCCTTTTGCTCCCGGTCAGATGCTGGGTGATATTGGCTTGAAAACACGTGGCTGGGGAAATGTATCGGTAGAAAATAATCATATCGATGTATTTGTGTTTGAATTTGCCGATGTACTTCGCTGGTTGTCGAACGAGTATAACGAGTCTCGCTTTTCAGATTTTGCAGAAGTAATTTCAACTTCTATGCGCCAATTATTACCTTATGAAGGGCATATGTGCGGTATTGCAAAGGTGGGTTATTATCCGGAGGTTGTCCAACATGCAAGTTGGGATTACGGAAAGAATGGTAAAGGATACTATAATGATATTTTTGCACCCGGATGGACTGTTGCTTCTTTGTGGGAACTGTTTACACCAGGGCGTGCAGAGACTTTTATGAAAAAGTAATTCTAATAAATTAATTTGTAATGACGTCTAGAAGAGATTTTCTTAAAAAAGCCGGGCTGCTTAGTGCTGCTTTTGCAGTTCCTGCTCTTAATGTGAATGGTGATACCCCACAGTCTAAAATACGTCTGAAGAATACTAAGATTGCCGTGGACGATCAATGGGATGTTATTGTAATCGGTGGTGGACCTGGTGGATGTACCGCTGCAATTTCTGCAGCTAGGGAAGGTGCTAAGACTTTATTGATTGAGGCAATGGGGCAACTTGGTGGTATGGGAACTGCAGGGATGGTTCCGGCATGGTGTCCGTTTTCAGATGGTGAGAAAATCATTTATAGGGGATTGGCGGAAAAGATATTCGAGGCATCAAAAAAAGGAGTGTCTCACGAGAGAAAACAGAAGTTGAACTGGGTGAACATAAATCCCGAATATCTGATGCAGGTTTATGATCAAATGGTCGCTGATTCGGGAGCTCAGGTTCTTTTCTTTTCGAGGGTTGCAGCCGTTGAGATGTCAGCAAATGATACAATAGACGCTATCATTGTGGCAAATAAGTCCGGGCTTGTTGCATTTAAAGCGAAAGTTTTTATTGATGCAACGGGAGATGGCGATGTGGCTGCATGGGCAGGTGCTTCCTTTAAAAAAGGAGGAGAGGATGGAGTAGTGCAAAGCTCTACTTTATGTTTCTCGTTTGCCAATGTCGATAGCTATCACTATAATCTCATAGGCCCTTCATTACATACGAGTAACAAGAATAGTCCTATTTATGATGTGATTAAGTCCGGAAAATATCCATTGATAGATAAACATTTCAATAGTAACCTGATTGGTCCGGATGTGGTGCAGTTCAATGCAGGGCATATTGATAATGTTGATTCGACCGACCCATGGGCTACTACGCGGGCAATGGCTACCGGTAGGCAGATAGCAGAGCAATATTTGGAAGCACTGAAAGAAGTGCGTCCCAAAGCTTTTGGCAGTGCTTTTGTAGTGAAGACTGCCTCCTTGCTGGGAGTCAGAGATAGCCGTCGGATTGAAGGGGATTATACGTTTACTTTCCAGGACTGGTTAGAACGCAAAACGTTTGAAGATGAGATCGGACGCAACTGTTACTATATTGATGTTCATAAACCAGGACATAAGGAGACACGTTACAAAAAAGGAGAGTCGCATGGAATCCCTTATCGTTGTCTGACACCCAAAGGATTAAAGAATCTGTTGGTGGCTGGTCGTTGTATTTCTACCGATGAAGAGGCTTTTGGAAGTTTGCGGGTAATGCCTCCTTGTCTGGTGACGGGGGAAGCTGCTGGAATGGCTGCTGTGCATGCCATCAAACAGGCAAGGAATGACGTTCATAAAATTGATACTGTTTTGTTGCGTAAAAGGTTAAAAGAAGAAGGACAATACTTTTTATAAATGCTTGGAGGAGGTATTTTATAAGATGTATCTCTTGACAAATGCCTTTAAATGTTGTATCTTTATAGTCGAAAAAAGAATCTAAACCTTGTAAATAGCAGATAAAAGAGTATGAAACTAGTGACTTAAATGATATAATATTACAACAAATATAGAGAATATTTCTAGTATACACTGAGAATGGTAGGCTGGATATAAGCAAGAAGGCTGCAGATTTCACAAAATTTGCAGCCTTCTTGTTGTAAAAAATAGAAATAAAAAGCCGGAAATCAGCTTTTGGAGTTTTTAATAAACTTGGATACCGTTTATAATAAACTACTCCAAAGTTTATTATAAATATGAGATGCGTTTATGTATGAACCTGTCCATATTTTTGTATACTCCAAAACAAAAGCTTGGAATAGTGCCTGTCGGAGGTAACTATAATAAACAAATTAGAAAGTAATCTAATGATACAAGTTATTCGTTT
>USSR01000002.1 GCA_900557355.1 uncultured Bacteroides sp. | reverse complement strand
TGAATAACAAAGTCTCCATTTCAGTTTCCAATAAGAAAATAGATGCTGTATTAAATGAGCTGTTCTCAAAAACGGGGTTGAATTATAAAATGTCGGGAAGACAGATTACGATTTCAGTGCCGGAACAGGCTCCTGCGATAAAGCAAGTTCGAGGTTTTAAGATTGTGGGTAACGTTACCGATGAGAAGGGTGAACCTTTGATTGGTGTTTCAATCTTTATGAAAAAAGACTCTACGGTGAATGCGATAACAGATATGAATGGTGCATATAGCATTGCTGTGCCGGATAAATATGCTGAACTTTCCTTCCGCTATATCGGCTTTGTCC
Organism: uncultured Bacteroides sp.; assembly: GCA_900557355.1. Taxonomy (GTDB): domain Bacteria; phylum Bacteroidota; class Bacteroidia; order Bacteroidales; family Bacteroidaceae; genus Bacteroides. Next base: position 45,515 of record USSR01000002.1, on the reverse strand, counting down.
CGAAAGATGAAAAGGTCAATAATCGTAGAGTACTGAATGTGATAATGGTAGAAGATGTTGGTCAGTTAGATGAAGTTGTTGTTGTGGCTTATGGCGCACAAAAGAAAGAGTCTGTAGTGGGTTCTATCACAACTGTTGAACCGGCAAAATTGAATGTTTCTACTTCCCGTTCATTGAGTAACAATTTGGCTGGCACAGTGACAGGTGTGATTGGTGTGCAGCGTTCCGGAGAACCGGGATACGATAACTCTTCGTTTTGGATCCGTGGTATCAGTACCTTTCAGGATGTGGGTAAAGACCCATTGGTGCTGGTAGATGGTATTGAACGTAGCCTGAATAATATTGATGTAGAAGAAATCGAGTCGTTCTCCGTATTGAAAGATGCGGCTGCCAGTGCAGTGTATGGTGTACGTGGTGCGAATGGTGTGATTTTGATTAATACCAAGCGCGGACATGTGGGTAAGCCTCGGGTAGTGGTGAAATCGGAATTTGCGTTCACGCAACCGATAAAACTTCCCAGCTATATCGGGGCTGCCGATTATATGCAGTTGCTGGATGATGTATTGGATGATACCGGACAGTCTCCGATGTATGCCGACCGGATTGCCAAAACACGTGCGGGATATGACCCCGATTTGTATCCTGATGTAAACTGGATTGATGCTATTTCTAGAGACCATGCTGCCAACCAACGTATTACAGTAGATGTATCCGGTGGTTCGGAAAATTTGCGTTATTCGTTTGTGGCTGCGGTTTACAACGAATGTGGCATTCTTACACGCGACAAGAGCCTGGATTGGGATCCTACTATCAAATTGCAACGTTACAATGTACGTTCCAATGTTGACTTGAAACTCTCTCCCACCACTCAAGTTCGTTTTAATATCGGGGGATATCTTCAGGATCGTAACTCTTCACCTGAAAGTACGGACCAAATTTTCAGCCGTGCGTTCCGTTTCACTCCCTTCATGTTTCCCATCCGCTATTCATCCGGTGAGATTCCTGCTTGGCAGGAAGAGGGTAATCCTTGGGCAATGGCTACTCAGAGCGGTTTCGCCCGTTCCACTGCCAGTAAGATTGAGACGCTGTTTTCTCTGGAGCAAGACCTGAAATTTTTGACTCCCGGTTTGAAAATAAAAGGAACTTTCTCATTTGACCGTTATTCTACCGGCAAAGTGACTCGTTCCAAGAAAATAGAATATTGGAATGCCGCTAGCGGCAGAAACGAAGAGGGCGAATTGATTCTGGCCCAAAAACAACAAGGTGGTAACTTCTTGGGTACTTCCAAATCGGCAGAATATGGTGACAAGAGTATCTATATGGAAGCCAGCCTGAATTATGACCGTACCTTTGCTGACAAACATGCCGTATCTGCCATGCTACTCTTCAACCGTCGCCATTACGATAAGGGGGAATCGCTGCCTTACCGTAATCAGGGATTGGCCGGACGTGCTTCATATACCTACAGTGGAAAGTATGTAGCCGAATTCAATTTTGGGTACAACGGTACTGAAAACTTCGCCAAAGGAAAACGCTATGGTTTCTTTCCGTCGGCTGCTGTTGGCTGGATTGTTTCGGAAGAACCTTTCATGCAGCCTTTTCGCAACACGATTTCTAAATTGAAGTTGCGTGCTTCCTACGGACAGGTAGGTAATGCTAATCTGAAAGGACGTCGTTTCGCCTATATATCCACTATCCTTGATCAATGGAATGATGTGCCTGACTTATACCGTTGGGGGTTGGACGGAGATTATGGACGTAATAACATGGTAGAGGGCGACTTCGGTATTCCTGACTTGACTTGGGAAATTGTAAACAAAGCCAACGTTGGCTTGGAACTGGGTCTGTTCAATGGTATGGTAGACCTTCAGGTAGATTTTTTCGACGAACGCCGTAACAACATCCTTGTAGAGTTGAACTCTATTCCTGCTACCTCCGGTTTCTATAGGAACCCATGGGGCAACCGTGGTAAAGTGAAGAATCAGGGAGCGGAAGTAACGTTGAATGTCAACAAGCAAATCGGCAAAGATTTCTTTATCGGTCTGATGGGTAGCTTCACTTATGCCCATAATGAAATCATCGACAAAGATGAACCTTTGGGAACCATTGGAACAACTCGTGCTGAAACCGGTCATCCGGTAGGGCAGATTTTCGGCTATGTCCACGACCGTTTGTTTACAGAAGATGATTTTAAAGATGTGGAGAACGGAGTTTTGAAAGATGGTGTTCCGAAACAAACTTTTACAGCAAAAGTTCGCCCGGGTGATATCAAGTATGTGGATCTGGACAAGAACGGATTTATCGATACTTATGACCAAATGGCTATCGGAGGTACCGAGAATCCGGAGATAGTTTACGGATTCGGAGTGAATTTACGCTGGAAAGAGCTTGACTTTGGAGCAATGTTTCAGGGTATTGGACGTACTTGGCGTATCCTTTCTTCAAATATTATGCCGGCATCCAATAAAGGCTCCATGTATAATATCTTTGATAACTATCAAGACCGTTGGACGGTGGATAACCAAAGCCAGGATGTATTCTATCCGCGTGCCGATTACGGACCGAATGCCAATAATAGCCAGAAGTCTACCTGGTGGTTGCGCAATATGAGTTTCCTGCGTCTGAAAAATTTAGAATTAGGATACTCCTGTCCGAAGAAATGGTTGCAGGGGTTTGTGATTTCCAATGCCCGTGTTTTCGTGCGTGGAACGAACCTGCTAACCTTCTCCAAGTTCAATCTGTGGGATCCGGAGCTGGCAACCGGTGACGGTGCTAAATATCCGGCTATGAAATCAGTATCAGTAGGTTTTGACATTACTTTCTAAAATAAATATGATATGAAAAACAGAATTATTACATATATATTATTGGGCGTTTTGGGTGTATTGCCTTTAACTTCATGCTCTGATTATCTGGACAAAATGCCGGATGACCAGCTGACATTGGAGAATGTATTTTCCAACAGGGGCAATCTGGAACGTTGGCTTTCCTATCTCTATTCTGTAATGCCGGAGTTTTATATTTATGACGGTCCGGACGCCATTGGTGACGAACTTGCACCTTCTGTAGGGTGGGAGTCACAGGGATTTAAGGCGATTCAGTATCAGAATGGAAACTGGACGCCTATCAGTCCGGGAGTAGTGACTTATTGGGATAAGTATCCAAAGGCAATTCGTCAAGCATACACTTTGATTAAATATGCGCATCCTTTGTCCGATGTATCTGAAAAGGAGATTAATTATATGAAAGCGGAGTGTCGTTTTTTCATTGCTTACTACCACGCTATGATGGCGATGACGTACGGAGCAGTTCCTATTATTCGGGAAGCGGCTGTAGAACTATCGGGGGAATCTTTATTACTGAAACAAGAACCTTTTGATGTTGTTGTAGACTGGGCGGCTAACGAGTTGTTGGAAGCTTCCCGACAGTTACCCGCTTCTTATGACGAAGCCAATAAATACGGTCGTATCACTTCACTGATTTGTCTTGCTATGCGTGCCCGTTTGCTGACGTTTGCTGCCAGTGATTTGGTGAATCCTAGTCCTGGGAAAGATATGGATCCTGAAATGCAGGCTATGACTAATGTAGATGGAGTGAAAATCTTTAATTCCACTTTCAATGAAAATCATTGGAAACGGGCAAAAGACGCCAATAAACTGCTGATTGAAGAAGCCGAGAAAGCGGGACACGCTTTATATAAGGAATATTTGTCTGATGGAGTAACTATTGATCCGTTCCTTTCTTATCAGAACATGATGATGCTTCGTTATAAGGAAGGCAATACGGAAATTATTTTCCCGCGTACTAAGGATAATGCAGGTTGGTTTGACGACCAAGCTCTTCCTCGTGGTGCTGGTGGGTCTGGTTCGCTAGGTGTTACTCAGTTGCTGGTGGACGATTTCTTTATGAAAGACGGTAAAATGCCTATCTTAGGATACAACAATAGTGGTGAAACACAAACAGCCATTGTTGATTTGGAGTCCGGATATAGTGAAACAGGTTATTCTACAGAAGATGATGTGCGTGCTACTAATTGGCATTATGCCGTAGCCGGTTCCAAAGCTAGTGGAGACCGTCATGTCGTTGCTCCAAAGAATACGTTCAATATGTATTGTAATCGTGAACCTCGTTTCTATATTTCGGTGGTCTACAACGAACAGTACCATTGGGGGAAAGGGAAAGCGACCAACTTCTTTTTTAATGGTGAAGATGGGCAGCCGTCGCACGATAACCCGTCAGCCGGTTACCTGATTCGGAAGCATGTTGATCCTACTTTCGTTCATTCAACGAATACCGGTAGCTATAAGTCGCGTCAAGGTATTCTTTATCGCCTTGCTGAAGCCTATCTGAGCTATGCAGAATCAGCACTCGAGTATAGTATTGCTAAAGGTACTTATGATGCCGACAAGACAGATATTGTGAAATACATTGATAAAATTCGTGAAAGAGCCGGCATTCCGCAATATGCAGCAGGAGAAAAAAAGCTCGGAATTCCTACCGACCCGGAAGAGATGCGTAAACTGATTCGTCGTGAGAGAAGAGTTGAGATGAACTGCGAAGGTGGTTTGCGCTGGTTCGACCTGCGTCGCTGGAAAGAGGCGGAGAATGTGCTGAATGGTAACTTCTATGGTATGAACATGCTGGCTGAAAAGGGGAATAGAGATGAGTTTTATAAACGTGTGCGTTATCAAACTCGTAAGTTCAAAAGTTATTGGTGGCCGATACCTCAGGATGAGATAGACAAGAATCCGAACTTGAAACAGATGCCGGGTTGGATGAATTGATTAACACTATAAAATCAATAAGAAATATGAGAAACAAACTATTTTATGCATATCTGCCATTGGTAGTACTGTTTATCCTTGGCGGATGTAAAGATGATAAAGAAGCTGATTTGACATGGCTCACCAACCCCGGTGAGAAGATGGAACTGACTGTTTCGGCTACCGATATAGAATTAGATAGGGACAGACCGAATGAAGTGGCGGTGAGTTTTGAGTGGACACCGGCTCGTGAGATGCCCGAAGACTATGCTATCTCTTATGTGACTAAAATAGATATTGAAGGACACGAGTTTGAAAGCTGTGTACGTGTTGATGAGGACTATGGAGTATTTAATAAGAGTTATACCACTGAAGAGCTGCAAATGTTGCTGGTGGATAAGTGGGGACAGAACTACTCCAAAGTGGTGCCCGTGCAGTTTCGTGTCATTGCAAAATGGGAGGGTGGTCCCCGTTATGCTATGCCCGAAGTGCGTACTGTTACTGTAAATGTGCGTCCTTACCGTCCATTGGTATGGGAAGCCAATCGCATTGTTCTTTCCGGAACTTCTACCGACAATGATAAGCTGGTAATGAGCAAAACCATGGAGAATGAGTTCCAATATGCGTTTGTACAAGATTTAGTGCAGGGTGAGATGGGGATTGCTTTGGAAACAGAACAGGGTGAATCTTATATCCAACTGGCAGAAGGCGTTAACAACTGGGTAGACGGTGAAGAGGTAGATGTTGTATTGGGAGATGAGCCTGCGATGCTGAATTTGCCTAAAGACGGAGAATATCGTGTAATATTGAACACGGAAACCCGGAAACTGAAAATTTACTCACCGGATAAGAAGCTGGAACCATATAAGGCGCATTTTAAGGATAAACTTAATGGATGGCATGATGTAGATGTTACCAACCTTTGGGCATATGGCGACATTACCAAGTGGGGGAATGATCTGAAGGGCGGCGGCTTCAAGCCGAGTTTGGTCGATCCGCAACTGCTTGTCGGCAAGATTTCATGGACTTCCGCTTGGGGAGGCGGTTCGGATAAGAAAGAAAACGGTAAGTTTGTTCTTGATGTTCCGCATTTCGAAGGCGGTTATCCCGGTGGTCCCCATTTCTCATGGTGTCTTGTTCCTGTAATTCCTGACGATATACTTGCGCTGGACAAGAGTGATAGCCGATGGAAATACAAGCAAGAGTTGAAACTGAACACCTGGACACCTATCCATGCGGAAAGCGAAGCTCGTGAACAGTATCGTGAAGCTATGTTCACATGGTACATGAGACCGTTGCTCACCATCGTCGACTTAAGAAATATGCGGATATACATGAGCGAATATTAAAGTCATTTACTGAAGAGGGTGTGCCTGCCCTGTTTTTAGGGCGGCATATCCTTCTTTTTAAAGAATAATTATATGAGAATGAACTGGAAACGAATAATGATGCCTTTGGGAGTGTTGCTCTTCGGGGCTATGGTAGCAATTGCCTGCTCGGATAGTGAAAGTGAAACGGGAAATACCGGTGATGGGGATTTGCCTGCCGAGAATGTAACGGTGCGGATTAACCCTAATAAGACACGTGTTCTTCGGAATCCTCTGAATGGCTGGGTACTGTATCTGGCGCGTGAGAAAAACGAGACATTTTGGGAAGAAAGAGGCTATGACCACATGTATGTACCCGATCTGGCAAAATACGTAAAAGTCTCCGATTACGCTTCTTCCTGCTACTTGCGTACGAATTGGAAGACATTGGAGCCCCAAAAGGGAAAATATGCTTGGGATGACCCTAGCTCCGATATCTCACGTATCATTAAAAGTGTACATGATAGAGGATTACGTATCGCCTTGCGTGTACTGGTGGATGGGCGCGACCAAAAACAGAATACTCCTGAGTTCGTATTCGATGAAGGCTGTAAATGGTATAATACAGCAAACAATAAGTGTCCTTATCCTGATGACCAAGTGTTCCAAAAGCACTATGGAGAGTTTATCGAGGCTTTTGCCCGCCAATACAATGACCCCGATAAGGTAGATTTTATTGACGGTTACGGATTGGGTAAATGGGGAGAGTCGCACGCTATGATTTATGCTAACGATGGAAATAAGTTTCAGGTAATGGAGTGGATTACAGCGTTGTATGCACGTCATTTCACGAAAGTGCCTCTGGTGATCAACTATCACCGTATGTTGGGCGATACTTATCAGGATTCTTGGCAGGAAACAGTGCCGCCTGATGCGGAGCCGTTGCTGAACATAGCCCTCAATAACGGATACATCCTGCGTCACGACGCTTTTGGTATGAGTGGCTATTATAAAGATTGGGAGAAAAATATTGCCTTGAAATACAGATATAAGCTTCCTATCATTATGGAAGGTGGATGGGTGACCGACACGCACCGTTATTGGTATTTCGATGATGCTTATCGTTATCGGGAAGGTCATCCCGAAGATGTCCGCAAGGGAGAGTTTGAAGATTCCATGCTGGCATGTGTCAATACGATGGACTTCCGTTTGGGTGAAACGGAATCATGGTTTGAAAAAACGTTCTCTTATGTACAGCGTTTTATAGCGGAAGGCGGTTACCGTCTCTATCCGGACATGGTTTCTTTGCCTGTTTCGGCAAATGGTGGTCAGGATGTTACTGTTGTTCACCGCTGGCGCAATATGGGTTGGGGATATTGTCCTACTAATATCAGAACTTGGAATCAGAAATATAAAGTGGCTTTTGCATTGCTGAATGATAATAATGAAGTGAAAAAGATATTTGTGGACGAGCAAACCGACCTGTCGACTTGGCTGAAGGAAGCCCCGACTACTTATACCACCAAGTTGAATCTGAAAGGCGTTTCTGTTGGTGCCTATTCATGGGCGGTAGGTTTGGTGGACGTTACCAAAGACAATGAAATCGGACTCGAAATGGCCGTGAACAAGGATGCCAACCTACTGGATTCCGGTTGGTTGAAATTACAGACACTTACGGTAAAATAAGTAAATACGTATAATGAGTTGTATGATTAAAGGTAAAATGAGATCAGGACTTTTGATGCCTATATTTTTAGGGTCGTTTGCGCTTCAAGCCGCTGCCATAAGCGGCGGGTCGGATGCCGGAACCTTGAAACAGAACTTGGCACGGGATAACAAGATAATAAGAATAGAACCAGACAGGCAGCGCTTGTTGCGTAACCCACAAACCGGCTGGGTGCTTTATGCCACCCCCGGTGTGAAGGAAGATTTCTGGGAGAAGTGTGACAATATGCAGGTACCCGGTGTGGGAACGGTAAAGGTGTCCGATTATGCCCATACTCTTTATATCCGTACCAGTTGGAGGAAGTTGAATCCTGAAGAAAACGTTTATGGCTGGAATACGGATCCCATGCTGAAAATGCTGATTGAGGGAGCACGTGCAAGAAAAATGCGTCTTGCTTTCCGGGTGGTGGTCGACAGCCGTGATAAAGGCTATGACTTTACGCCCGACTTTGTGCGGGAGGCTGGTACGAAGGGCTTCGTGTGGAGAGGAAGATGGTCACCTTATCCTGATGACCCTATTTTTCAAAAGTATTATGAAAAATTCGTTTGGGCTTTAGCCAAAGACTTTGGCAATCCTGACGAGGTGGACTTTATCGACGGAACAGGTCTGGGAAAGTGGGGCGAGTATCACACTACGCTTTATTCTACGGGAGATGAAAAGCCCCGTAAACCTGTACTTGACTGGCTGGCAGACTTGTATCTGAAAGCATTCAGAGACGTTCCGGTTGTCATCAACTATCATCGTTTTGTGGGTGCCGGTAAGGACTGGGACGATAATAAGTATGACCTTGACAGTGAGTTCTTGCTTGATGAAGTAGTTGAAAAAGGATATTCTTTGCGTCATGACGCATTCGGTATGGGGCTGTATTATGATGAATGGGAACGTGACTTTGCCAAGAAATATTTCGGCGTTCGCCCCATACTGATGGAAGGCGGATGGATTACAGGCAAAATCCACAGCTTTTGGGTGGATCCCCGCAATTATCGGAAGGGACATCCCGAAGATGTGCGTCAGGGAGAATTCGATGATAGTAAAGAGGCGCGTGTCAATATGATGGACTTCCGTGTGGGTGAAACGGAATCGTGGTTTCACAATACATTCCCTCTTGTGCAACGGTTTATTTCGGAAGGCGGCTATCGTCTCTATCCGGATATGATTTCTTTACCTACAGATGTGGCAAAAAATCAGAAACTTCGGATTATACACCGTTGGAATAATCTTGGCTGGGGATATTGCCCCACCAATATTCCGCAATGGAACCAAAAATATAAAGTGGCTTTCGCGCTGATGGACAGTCGGAATAGGGTGCAGAAGGTGTTTGTGGACAAACAGACAGACTTATCCAAATGGATGCAAGGCATCCCTGCAGTTTACACTTTTGATTTACGTCTCAAAGGAGTAACTCCGGGGAGTTATTATTGGGCAGTGGGGCTTGTTGATACTACCAAGGATAATGCGATCGGCTTGGAAATGGCTGTGCCGGAGAACATGTTGAATGCCGGATGGGCTAAATTACAGGAAGTAACCGTAAGGTAACAGGCAATCAGCTACTTGATGGGGTTAACGAAAGGTTACAGGATTCGTGTACCTTGAAGAAATAATAATAACTTTTTAACCATGAAAAAACTATTGATAGTATTGGCCTTGGCCTGTACTCTGTCTTCTCTTTATGCACAGAAAACCTGCTATAGTGAGTTGAAGGGAGATACATTAGTGATTGGAAATGAGTGTATTGAACGAAAATTCATTTGGAATGACGGTAATCTTGTCACTTATAGTCTGAGCGATAAGGCAAACCGGAAAACAACTTTCACGGTAAAGCAGGCACCGGACTTCTTTATCTCCAAAGATACCCGGGAAGCTTCCAAAGGAGCTTGTCGGGTAGAAAAGGTGGCTGCGACTGATATTCATCCGGCCTACTTGAAGACGATAGTTACATTCTCTTTGGGAACATTGGATATACAACGGATTTATCGTATATATGACGGTTGTCCGGCCATAGCATGTGACACTTATCTGAAAGGGAGTGTTAACAGCGTTTTTGGCGGACGGGAAGAAAATGCGGCTGACCGGAAAAACATCGAGTTCGTTGAAGACATGAAATCCAAATCCGTTACGGCTATTTTGGATCAATTATATCTTAAAGGGCAGCATTGGCATGCCAAGGCTGTTGAATTTTGGGATGTGACAGATTGGAACAACAATTTGTTGGCAGAGAGGGATGTTATAGCCTATCGTAAAAACAGTTATCGGGGGAATTTGCTCTTTGTTCGAAACGGGGAAGAAGGCACCGGCTTTTTCTTTCTGAAAGAATCCCCTTGTTCCAGTGTCCAGTTAGCCTATAAAGGTGCTGATTTCATCGCAGAATTCGGAAAATTCATGATTACAGGACTGGGAATTACTGAAAAGAATATTCAGGAAGATACATGGACAAGAACATATAGTTGCGTCACAGGGGTATATGGCGATGGTGAATTGCAGGCACTGACAGCGCTCCGCAGTTACCAGAAGAATATTCGTCGTCATTTCCGGAATCGTGATGAAATGGTTATGATGAACACTTGGGGCGACCGTAGTCAGGACACAAAAGTCAATGAGGCATTTTGCCTGCAAGAGTTGGAACGTGCCGCAAAACTGGGAATCACTCATTTTCAAATAGATGATGGATGGCAGGTGGGCAAGAGCCCGAACTCAGCGGTAGCTAAAGGTTCTTTTAAGAATATCTGGGACAATAAGGACTATTGGAAACCGGATCCTGTCAAATATCCCCGCGGATTGGCTCCGATAGTAAAGAAAGGAAAGAAACTGGGCATTGAAATTGGTTTGTGGTTTAATCCGAGTGTGCAGAATGATTTTGTCGACTGGGAGAAAGATGCCGAAACACTGATAGGATTGTATCGTGAATATGGTATCCGTATTTTTAAGATTGACGGATTGACTATTCCTACCAAGAAAGCGGAGATTAATCTCCGGAACTTGTTTGATAAAGTATTGGCGGAAACGGATAATAAAGTCATGTTCAATTTGGATGCGACAGCCAGTCGGCGGGGAGGTTATCATATGTTCAACGAATATGGAAACATCTTTTTAGAGAACCGTTATACGGATTGGCAGAATTACTATCCGTACTGGACGCTTCGCAACCTGTGGATGCTGTCCAAATATGTTCCGGCAGAGAAATTACAAATCGAGTTTCTGAATAAATGGAGAAATACGGAGAAATATGGAGATGATCCGTTTGCCCCGCACCGATATTCTTTTGAATATTTGTTTGCGACCACTATGGCGGGGCAACCATTGGCATGGTTTGAGGCTTCCAACTTGCCGGAAGAAGCATTTGGCATTAGAGACTTAATGGAGAAGTATAAGAAAGTGCAGTATGATTTCCATCAAGGAACTATTTTACCGATTGGTGAAGAGCCTTCGGGGCGCTCGTGGACTGGATTTCAGTCTCTTTGTCATTCAAAAAACGGTTATCTCCTTATTTACAGGGAAGATAATGCACGGGAGGAGACATGGGTGGAAACATGGTTGCCCGAAGGTGCAGAAGTTATGTGTACGCCGATACTGGGGAATGGGAAACTGATGGCAACGACTGTCGGCAGAAAAGGAACAATAAAAGTCTCTCTACCTGAGAAGAATGACTTTATGCTATATCGCTATGAAATAAGATAATTATCCTGTTTACAGGCCATATATATACAGCGTGGTGGGTATATAGATACACCACGCTGGATATATATACTCACCATGCTGGATATATATACTCAGTAACGTGAGCGTAAATCGTTGATAGTTAAGAATATTAATCTTATAAATAGATAATTTAATGCAAATCAGAAAAAAGACAATCGTGTGTATGTTGCTGTTTATCCTTTTTGTAGGGAATGCAGTAGCTCAAAACCTGATAACTAATGTATATGGTCGGGATATCCGTTCTTTAAACGGCAAATGGAATGCTATCATTGACTTGTATGACCAAGGTCGGGGAATGAAGGTATATAGAAATCAAAGTCCTAAAGGAAACACTGATTTCTATGAATATTCTTTTCAAGGAGGATTGCGGCTGAATGTTCCTGGTGACTGGAATTCACAAACGCCGGAGCTTAAATACTATGAAGGCACAGTATGGTATGCACGTCATTTTGATGCAAAGCGTTTGACACATAAACGTCAGTTCCTTTATTTCGGAGCTGTCAGCTATCGTTGCCGTGTTTATTTGAATGGGGCAGAGATCGGAAGTCATGAAGGAGGATTTACTCCCTTCCAGATAGAAGTGACGGACTTGCTGAATGAGGGAGAAAATTTTATTGCCATTGAAGTAAACAACCGTCGTACCAAAGATGCCATACCTGCCATGTCATTTGACTGGTGGAATTATGGCGGTATCACACGTGATGTATTATTGGTCACTACCCCACAAACTTATCTGGAAGACTATTTCATCCAACTGGATAAGGAATCTCCCAACCGGATGATTGCCAAAGTCGCTCTCTCGGACAAAAAGGCAGGTGAGAAGATTACGGTTTCTATCCCTGAACTGAAAACAAGCATTGATATGCTGACTGATGCCGAAGGAAAGGCTGAAACGGTATTCAATATAAAGAAGTTAGAACGTTGGTCGTCGGAGAATCCTAAACTTTATGAAGTAATCGTTTCCTCAGCCAATGATCGTGTAGAAGAACAAATCGGCTTCCGCAATATCACGGTGAAAGGAACGGATATTTATCTGAATGGCAAGCCGACATTTATGTGCAGCATTTCCTTTCATGAAGAAATCCCTCAGCGCATGGGGCGTGCTTTCTCGGAAGCAGATGCGGCGATGCTGCTGAATGAGGCAAAAGCGCTTGGCGTAAATATGATTCGGCTGGCACATTATCCGCAAAACGAATATACGGTGCGACTGGCAGAAAAGATGGGCTTTATCCTTTGGCAGGAGATACCTGTCTGGCAGGGTATTGACTTTACGAACAACAATACCCGTAAGAAAGCGCAAAGGATGTTGTCTGAAATGATAAAGCGTGACCAGAATCGCTGTGCAGTCGGATATTGGGGAATTGCCAATGAAACGCAGCCTTCCAAAGCACGGAATGAATTTCTTACCTCTTTGCTGGAAACAGGCAAACAATTGGATACGACCCGTTTGTATGTGGCTGCTTTCGATTTGGTACGTTTTAATCGTGAGAAGAAACGTTTTGTGATGGAAGATTCATTTACCTCACAACTGGATGTTGTAGCGGTCAACAAATACATGGGTTGGTATCATCCGTGGCCCATCGAGCCGGAAAATGCGGTATGGGAAGTAATACCGGATAAACCGCTGATTATATCGGAGTTTGGCGGTGAGGCATTATACGGGCAGTCGGGAGATGAAAATGTAGCAAGCTCCTGGAGTGAAGAATACCAAGCCCGGCTTTACAGAGACAATATCCGTATGTTCGACAATATACCGAATCTTCGGGGGGTATCTCCATGGATTTTATTTGATTTCCGTTCTCCGTTCCGTTTTCATCCGACCAATCAGGATGGCTGAAATCGTAAGGGATTAGTCTCGGATCAGGGAATACGCAAAAAGGCGTGGTACTTGATGAGGGAGTATTATAAAACAAAGTTTGGTGAGTAGAAATTAATTAGGATGTAATCTTAAATATCCATGAGACAAAATAGCTTTCGGTTTGTATGTTTGCTTTTTGGGCTTTCATTTCTTGGAGGAGAAATGAAAGCCCAACAGAAATCGGCCCATGAAACAGGGCTTCGCTCCAAGTCTACATCAGAACTTGCGGAACTGGAACAAGTTATCACAAAAGTAAATTATGATGAGAGTAAGGTGCCTGTCTATACGCTTCCTGATGTCCTGACCCTGACTAATGGCAGAAAAGTGACGACTAAAAAAGAATGGGTGGAAAAGCGGCGTCCGGAACTGCTCCGCCTGTTCGAAACTCAAATATATGGTAAAGCTCCAGTTCGCTCGAAGGACTTGCATTTCCGGCTACTGAACGAAGATAGAGAAGCTTTGGGCGGTTTGGCTACCCGTAAGGAAGTAGCCGTTTATCTCACAAAAGATGAGAAGCATTATCTGACAGTACTTATGTATCTGCCTAATCGGCGAAAAGGGACTGTTCCCATGTTTTTCGGAATAAATTTCAAAGGTAATCATGCCATTCACCCGGATGAGGGCATCACTTTCCCGTCAGAAGAGAGAATGATTGCTTATGGCAGAAAACGTATGTTTCCCCGGGGTAGTGCAGCTTCCAGATGGCCGGTAGAGATGTTGATGGAACATGGATATGGACTGGCCACTTTCTACCGTGGGGACATTGATCCGGATTTTGATGATGGTTTTCAGAACGGAGTTCATCCGTTGTACTACAAAAAGGGACAGACACGGCCTGCTGAAGATGAGTGGGGAACTCTGGCTGCCTGGGCATGGGGAATGAGTTGTGCGATGGATTATTTTGAAACGGATAAAGACATTGACGCCAAACGTATAGCCATCTTCGGACATTCACGTCTCGGAAAAACGACTTTATGGGCCGGTGCGATAGACCCACGTTTTGCTTTGGTTATTTCTAATGATTCCGGTTGTGGTGGTGCGGCATTGTCGCGGAGAAAGTTCGGAGAGACTGTACGGGCTGTGAACTGTCAGTTTACACATTGGTTTTGCCGGAATTTCTGGCAATACAATGATAAAGAAGACACTCTTCCTGTCGACCAGCATGAATTGATTGCTCTGATGGCTCCCCGTCCGGTCTATATTGCCAGTGCGGAAGAAGACCGCTGGGCTGACCCGAAAGGGGAATTTCTTTCCGGTGTATATGCCTCTCCTGTTTATGAGTTGTTCGGGCTGCCGGGATTGCCGGTAAAAGAAATGCCGGCTGTTAATCAGCCTGTATTGTCAGGCACTATAGGTTATCATATCCGTTCGGGAAAACATGATATTAATCTGTATGACTGGACGCAGTTTGTGAAGTTTGCCGATAAACATTTGAAGTAAGATCACTAATAGATATTTATATGAAGAACAAGTTTATAAAGTTAGTTTTTGTTGCATTTGCGCTGATAACCCAATTATCACCTTTGAAAGCGCAGACGCAGGAAATAGATTTATCCGGTAAGTGGGGATTTCAGACGGATGTGATGGATTTCCGGCGTGGTTCGTTAGATGTGCGTTATATACATCGTTTGCAAGAATCGATTGTCCTGCCGGCCATTACGGATGATTACAAGATAGGTTACAAATCTCCGTATCGGCATATTGACCGTCTGACCCGTGTATATGAATACATGGGGCCGGCTTGGTATCAACGTGAGATTGCTATTCCGAAGGAGTGGAAAGGGAAACGTATCTTCGTGTATTTTGAACGGACACATTGGCTAAGTTCCATTTATGTGGATACGAAAGAGGTTAGTAAGATTGATTATGTCAGTGTTCCTCATAATCATGAACTGACAGATTTTGTGAAACCGGGTAAGACACACGTTATTACCGTATGTATTGACAATCGTTATCAGTATGATACCCACAAATGGGATCATGCTCATTCCGAATTTACGCAAATCAACTGGAATGGCATATTGGGTGAAATGAAGTTAATGGCTGTAGACCCTGTGTACATTGATGATATGCAGTTATATCCGGATGTGTCAGGCCGTTCGGTAAAAGTGAAAATGAAAATACTGAATCATACTCATAAACCGGTTACCGGAAAAGCGGCTTTTACAATATCAGGCAATTCGTATGATTTGAATAAAGAGATAACCGTCAGTGGAAATGATTCTGTCTTTTATGTAGAAGATGTTATCGCATTAGGAAAGAATGTCCGGTTGTGGGATGAATTTACTCCCAATCTTTATACATTGCAATGTGACCTGACTATCCGTGCTGACAATGCAAACTATCAACATAGCCGTTCTACTACTTTCGGAATGCGTGAGATAACGGCGGATAAGGATAAAATCTATCTCAATGGTAACCGGATACACTTACGTGGAACAGTAGAGAACGCTGTCTTCCCTAAAACAGGCTATGCGCCGGTGGATGATGCGTCTTGGGAACGTGTGCTGACTATCCTGAAAGACTATGGAATGAATCACATGCGTTTTCATTCTTGGTGTCCGCCTGCGGCTGCATTTCGGGTGGCTGATAAATTGGGAGTATATCTTGAAGTGGAAATGCCGATGTGGGGAAAAGATGCTGAACCGGACGAAGCCCGTTATAATTTCTTCCGTCGCGAGCAGAAAGCCATTCTGAAAGAGTATGGCAATCATCCTTCCTTTGTTCTCTATTGCAATGGTAATGAGATTACCGGTAATTTTGATTTTATCGAAGAACTTACTCATTATGGACGTACCACTGACAGCCGCAGACTGTACAGCGGTTCGACGGCCCGTACCCGTGTCAAGTCCGACCAATTCTATATCACTCACCAGACTACCAAAGGTCACATGGCTATTTATGAAGGACGACCATCTACCGACTGGGATAAAAACAAAGAGTTGGGTATTGACGTACCTGTCATTTCCCATGAATCGGGACAACGCTGTATCTATCCTAATTTTAAGGAGATTCCTAACTTTACCGGCCCTGTACAAGCACGCAATTTTGAAGTGTATCGTGATTCCTTGAAAGCACATGGCATGTTGGATCAGGCAGATGATTTCTATCAGGTTTCCGGTGCGCAAACCGTACTCGAATATAAAGACGTGATTGAAGCTCAACTGCGTACTTATCTGAAATCCGGTTTCCAGCTTTTGTCTATTAATGACTTTACGGGGCAAGGATATGCGCCTGTCGGTATCCTCGATCCTTTCTGGAACTCTAAAGGACTGATTACACCGGAGAAGTTCCGGGAATTCTGTGCTCCGACTGTGGCTCTGCTGCGTTTTTCGAAACGTTCGTACTATAACGACGACGTATTCACAGGAAAAGCGGAAATCTATAATTATAGTCCCTCTGCCCTGAAAAACGCTAAGTTTAAGTGGTGGGTGACAGATGCGGACGGCAAGGTGCTGAAAAGTGGAAAGCTAAAAACACAAAATATCGGTAATCATGGTGTTTTTTCCGCAGGAGAATTTAGTTATGCACTTAACGGTATCACCGCTCCTCAAAAGCTGACTGTTCATTTATCGGTGAATAATACAATCAATAATAGCTGGGATATTTGGGTATATCCTCGTCGGGAACTGAAAGAACTGATGCAGTCTACGGCGGATGTTCTCTATACGACGGTATTTGACGACAGGGCTAAACAATTCCTTAAAGAAGGAAGGAAAGTTGTCCTATGCCCCATGCCGGCTAAGGTTATAGGGCGTAGTTCCAATTTCCATAATCATTTCTGGAATCCTATCATGTTCAAATGGAAACCGATGACACTGGGTTGTCTGATTCATACAGACAAGGCGATGTTCGACGATTTCATTACGGAAAAACACCTTGACTGGCAATGGTGGGACATCTTAACGCATGCCAAAGTAATCGAAATGGATGAGGCGCCACGTCAGTTGCGTCCGTTCATTCAGGTGATAGACAGTTATGAAACTAACCACAAACTGGGAATCGGTTTTGAAGCCAGAATAGGAAATGGGAAGCTGATGGTGTTGGCACTGGAAACAAAGAAAGAAATGGAGAAACGGCCTGCCACTCAACAACTGCTGGTTAGTATCGACCGCTATGTGAAGAGTGACCGCTTCAACCCGCAAGTAGATGTAGAAGCGTCGTTTATAGAATCGTTCTTAAGAAAATAGGGAAAGAATGAGAAGTTTTAGTTTTATTCTAAGTCTTTTGTTTCTGACATCTGTATCGGCACAGGAAATACAGATGTCGGAGACGGCTTCTTTGGAGCAAATTTACGGAGAAGTGCAGGAGGCAGAGGAATTGCTGCCGATGAATGAGTTGGGACTTGAGTTCGGATACGCCCTTTATGAGGCCACAATCACGGCAGAGGAGGAGAACCCGGTATTGACGGTGGAAAATGTAAGAGACTATGCCGCCGTATATGTAGATGGAAAGTTACAGGGATGGATGACGGAAGAGAAGAAAGCAATCCCCTTACAGGTGCTTGCAGGCAAGCACACCTTGCAATTATATGCGGAAAATATCGGCCGTATCACCTATGGGCCGGAGATATTGGATAATTCCAAAGGGCTTTTTGGCAGTATCACCTTGTCGGATACGGAAATAGGGAATTGGAGAATGATTCCTTTGGCGGTACGCGATTGTGCAGTCGGTGAACTGACTTTCGCACCACAAACGGACGGTGGTCGCCCTTGTTTCTATAAAGGGACTTTTACAGTAGAAATCCCCGCTGATACTTATCTGGATGTCTCCGGTTGGGGAATGGGAGAAGTATGGGTGAACGGACATTATGCGGGCTCTTACTGGGAACAGAATGCGCAGCAATCTATACAACTTCCAGCAGAAACATTGCAAAAGGGAGCAAATTCCCTGACCGTTTTTGAACTGAAAAGTAACGGCAAGCGCACCATGCGCCTGTCAGATAAAGCTATATTTAATTAAATGAAAGAAACCATGATGAAAAAAAGGTTGATAGCGTGTGGGGTGTGCCTTTGGACGGCGTTTTGCATGCTTGAGGCGAGGAATGAGAAGCCTGCCGTATATAAAGACGCGAAAGCTCCGACGGAGAAGCGTGTGGAGGATTTACTCTTGCGCATGACAATGGAAGAGAAAGTGCTTCAACTGAGCCAGTATGTTGCGGGACGGAATACGAACGCGAACAATATTGGTGAGGAGGTGAAGAATATCCCTGCGGAAATCGGTGCGCTTCTTTATTATAGCACTAGTCCCCACCTGCGTAACAACATACAGAAGAAAGCTATGGAAGAGTCGCGGTTGGGGATACCTGTACTGTTCGGGCACGATGTGATTCACGGATTCCGTACTGTTTACCCGATTTCCATTGCGCAGGCTTGTTCGTGGAATCCGGCTTTGGTGGAGAAAGCTTGCGCCATGGCTGCCAGGGAAGCGCGTCTGGCAGGACTGGACTGGACGTTCTCGCCGATGATTGATGTGGCACGCGATCCTCGCTGGGGGCGCGTTTCCGAAGGATATGGGGAAGACCCGTATACGAACGGAGTTTTTGCTGTCGCTTCAGTGAAAGGATATCAAGGTAATAATTTGGCGGACGGGGAGCATATTGCCGCTTGCCTGAAACATTATATCGGTTATGGAGCTTCGGAAGCGGGACGTGACTACGTATATACGGAAATCTCTCCGCAGACTCTTTGGGATACCTATATGCTTCCCTATGAAATGGGAGTGAAGGCGGGTGCCGTTACCCTGATGAGTGGCTTTCATGATATAAGCGGTGTACCCGCCTCTGCCAATCATTATACGATGAGAGAGGTATTGAAAGGTCGTTGGAGTCATGACGGATTTGTAGTTTCGGATTGGGGTTCCATTGTACAGTTGATTTCCCAGGGAGCGGCGGAAGACCTGAAGGAAGCCAGCGAAAAAGCAATCATGGCAGGCGTGGATATGGACATGATGTCCCGCGGATATGACAAATACCTGAAAGAACTAGTAGGGGAGGGCAAGGTGCCGGTGGAGATTGTGGATGATGCCGTTCGCCGCATCCTTCGTTTGAAGTTCCGCCTGGGCTTGTTTGAGAATCCTTACATAAGAGAGACGACAGAAAAGGAGCGCTTCTTGCAGCCGGAAGATATAAAAATAGCAGAGA
Source organism: uncultured Bacteroides sp. (assembly GCA_900557355.1). Classification (GTDB taxonomy): domain Bacteria; phylum Bacteroidota; class Bacteroidia; order Bacteroidales; family Bacteroidaceae; genus Bacteroides. Next base: position 26,023 of record USSR01000002.1, on the reverse strand, counting down.
AATTGGCGGAAGAGTCTTTTGTGCTGTTAAAGAACAAGGAGAAACGTTTGCCATTGGCGGCGGATACAAAGGTGGCGGTCATAGGTCCGTTAGGTAAAAATCGCTGGAACTTGTTAGGCTCCTGGACTGCTCACGGCAAGGACGGTGATGTGGTAGGAATTTATGACGGGCTGAAACTGGAACTGAAAGACTTGTCACAACTGCTGTATGCCAAAGGATGCGACTTTGACGGTAAGGATGAATCGGGCTTTGCCGAAGCTGTCGCTACGGCCGGGAAGGCGGATGTCATCCTGCTTTGTCTAGGTGAAAAGCGGAACTGGAGCGGGGAGAATGCTTCGCGTGCTTCCATTGCCTTGCCGAAGATACAGGAGAAATTAGCGATGGAACTGAAGAAGACCGGCAAACCGATTGTGCTGATTCTCTCCAACGGACGTCCGTTGGAACTTTGCCGTCTGGAGCCGGTTTGTGACGCCATTGTTGAAATCTGGCAACCGGGCATTGCCGGAGGCAAACCGCTTGCGGGCATTTTGACAGGAAGAATCAATCCTTCCGGCAAGTTGCCCATTACTTTTCCGTATGCAACCGGACAGATTCCCATCTATTATAATCGGCGGCAGAGTGCCCGTCCTCATCAGGGCAAGTATCAAGACCTGACGATAGAACCGCTCTATGAGTTCGGACATGGATTGAGCTACACTACTTTTGAGTATGGCGACCTCAAGGCATCTGCTACTCAACTAAAAAGGGGAGATAAACTGTCAGTAGAAGTTGCGGTGACCAACACAGGCGACAGGGATGGTGCGGAAACTGTCTATTGGTTCATTACAGACCCTTATTCAACGATTACCCGTCCGGTAAAAGAATTGAAATATTTTGAGAAGCAAACGATTAGGGCCGGTGAAACCAGAACTTTCAGATTTGAAGTGGATTTATTACGTGACTTGGGCTTTATTGATGGAGACGGTAAACGCTTTTTGGAAAAAGGTACTTATTATGTACAAGTGAAGGATAAAAAGGTGAAATTGGAATTGATAGACTGAAAGTAAAGAATTGATAATATGAGAAAGATATTCTTGTTAAGCGCATACCTTTTATGCAGTGTTTTCGTGAGAGCGGTAGAAATCCCTTTCCAAAAGTCCGAAGTTAAGTCTATCATGAGAAAGGTTGCGGATTGGCAAATTGCCAATCCACATCCGGCTCCTGAACATGACGACCTGAACTGGCCGCAAGGTGCTCTCTATGTCGGTATGGTCGATTGGGCTGAATTGGCAGAGAAAGAAGACGGTGATGATACTTACTATAAATGGTTGACCCGTATAGGTCGCCGGAATTGCTGGCAGCCGGACAAACGGTTTTATCATGCTGATGATATTGCCGTGTCACAATCCTTTTTGGATTTATATCGCAAATATAAGGATGAAGAGATGATTGTACCAACATTGGCTCGTACGGAATGGATTATCAATCATCCTTCTAAAGGCAGTTTCAAATTAGTGGAAGGTGACTTGAAAACTTTGGAACGGTGGACTTGGTGTGACGCCCTCTTCATGGCTCCCCCTGTATATGCCAAACTGTATATGCTGACCGGAGACAAGAAATACATCAAGTTTATGAACCGTGAGTATAAAGCGACTTATGATTACTTGTTCGATAAGGAAGAAAATTTATTCTACCGTGACTGGCGCTATTTTGATAAGCGTGAAGCTAATGGCAAGAAAGTCTTTTGGGGTCGTGGTAATGGTTGGGTGCTTGGTGGTCTGGTTGAAATATTGAAAGAGTTACCTCGAAAAGACAAGAACCGCAAATTCTATGAGGAACTGTTTGTGAAACTGGCTACACGGATTGCCGGATTGCAGCATCCTGATGGCTTCTGGCACGCAAGTCTGTTAGACCCTGCTTCTTATCCGTCACCGGAAACCAGTTGCACTACTTTTATAGTTTATTCCATAGCCTATGGTATTAACGAAGGGTTGTTGGATAAGGTGACTTATCTTCCTGTGATGATAAAGGGATGGAAGGCATTGTTATCGGCAGTGGAACCGGATGGGAAACTAGGCTATGTGCAGCAAATCGGTGCTGATCCGAAGAAAGTGACTCGTGATATGACGGAAGTTTATGGAGTCGGCGCTTTCTTGATGGCGGGCAATGAAATCTATAAAATGGCAAGATAATTTGTGTCTTTATGGAGAAGAACTGTAGCAAAACTAAAAAGCTCGTTCTGTAAGGTCCAGATGGTAGCTGTTAAGTGTGGAAGAGCTATATCAAACTCCGTTTTCCGAGTGATGATATAGCTTTTCTCATTGTTGGGGGAAAATAGGCTAATTGATAAAGAAAGTTAATATTATGAGACTTGACCTATATAATACATAAGAATTCTGCGCCTGTCAATATATAAAATAGTAATCTAATTAAATGGAAGACCTGGAAAGAGAACTTTTGTTGATTTCCAAAGGGGATGAACTGGCTTTTAACAGTTTTATGAACCGATATTCGAAGAGGTTATACTATCACGCTTTTGGTATCCTTAGTAATAAGGAAATGGCGGAAGAAGTGGTAGGCGATGTTTTCTTTGAAGTGTGGAAACTACGTAGTACGCTTTTGGAAATTGCCAGTATGTCGAGTTGGTTGAATACGATTGTTTATCGTAAATCAATCTCTTATTTGCGTAAAGAGGTGAAGAGTAATCAGGAGATCTCTTTTGAGGAACTTCAGAATTTCTCTTTCCCTGATATGCAGACTCCGATGGATGATATGCTTTCGCGTGAAGAGATACAGTGTTTGAATGAAGCAATCAATAGTTTGCCGCCCAAGTGCAAGCATGTATTCTTCCTGGCAAAACTGGAACAAATGCCTTATGCGGAAATTGCGCGTATGTTGCAAATTTCACTTCCTACAGTGAACTACCATATAGGGTATGCTATGAATGCTTTGCGAAAGAGACTTGTAGGCGGGTGATTCAGAAAAAAACAGCACTGAAAGAAAAAAAGTGGAAATTAAACCTATAGATAAATTCAACCTCTGCGTCTTTATAAATAGAAAGAAGTTTTAGGTGAAAAGATTGTTTGCAGGAAAAAGAAATTGAAAGGATAAAAAGAATTGAAGATGGATAAAGATATAAATGATTATAAATATGGTGATTTGCTGGACGACATCAAGTTGAAGTCGTTCATACAACATAGCACTCCGGCTGAGATAGATATCTCCGCCATTAAGAAAAGAGCTTTTTTGAAAATGCACCAACAAGAGCGTAAATCTAGGCAGAGACGCATTATGATGTATGTTGGCTCGGTGGCTGCGACGCTGCTTCTTTTAATAGGTATTAAATATATAATCGGGGAGAATACAACGGACGGTTTGTACCGTGCGGAAGTTATGGAAATGATGGCTGATGTTTACGATGAAGAGGTCGAAGTGCCTGTTGGCGAAAAGATGACGTTGATGTTGGCAGATGGTACCAGAATCATAGCCAATTCGCGTACCGTTGTCCGCTATCCCAAACGTTTTAATGGCGAGTATCGTGAGGTATACGTGAAAGGTGAAGCCTACTTTGATGTGGCACACGATGCGGAGCATCCTTTTTTAGTTAATTCTGATAATTTTAGAGTGAAGGTGCTTGGAACTAAATTTAATGTGAACAATTACGATGCTTCGGATTCGCAGGTTGTGTTGGTACAAGGTTCGGTAGAACTCAAAACGTCCAACAATGACAGGGTTCGCATGAAACCGAATGAACTGGTAAATTTGCAGGAGGGTGGTTTTGCTGAGAAACGGTTAGTGAATACCGATGAATATACTTGCTGGATGCAAGGGATGATAAACCTTGCCGGTGAAAGTGTAGAGTCTGTAGCCCAACGGCTCAGTCATTATTACGGAGTGACTATTCTGTTTGATGATAAGATGTCGGCTAATAAACTTTATGGCAAACTAGTACTTGACGATCAGGTAAAGGATGTATTGAAAGCCATTGAAACCATGACGCAAACCCGAATGAAAATTCATGGTGATACGATCTACTTAGTGAAGGAGTAATTATATTTGTTATTGATTATTCCTGAATAAAATAATTACATAGAAACTTATTATTAACCAATTTATAATGCCTTCATAGCAAGGTAGAGGAAACTTATACGCCTTCTCGTAAGGAGAAGCTATGCTTTATTAATACCAGTGAAAAATATGAAAAGATACACTTTGTTACGCACATTTATGCTTTTTATAGCAGCTCTGATACTCTGTGGATGGTCTTCGGCACATACACAAATATCTATAACTAAAGGACTAAAAGCGCCCGAACAAACAGTATGTTTTGAGCCTGATACTACCTCTGTACTCAAAAATCCCCTTACAGGTTGGGTGATGTATTTGGGACGTGCATGGGATGAAAACTTTTGGCAAACTCACCATTATGATGCTATGCCCGTAAATGGTGGGGATTCCACTGTTCGCGTGAGCGATTACGCCGGTACATGTTACATTCGCATCAATTGGAATATGCTTGAGAGTAAAGAGGGAGATTATGTATGGAACGATCCGGACTCACGTATCTATAAATTGCTTGCTTCGGTGCGTGAACGTGGTATGCGACTGGCTTTCCGTATCAATGTAGACAGCCGCGACCAAGGACAGAACACACCTCTTTATGTAAAGGAAGCCGGTGCGAAAGGTTTTCAAGATCCTAATAATCCCCAAATATGGTCGCCTTATCCTGACGATGCCGTGTTTCAACAGAAATACGAAAAGTTTCTTCAAGCCTTTGCTGTTGCTTTTGACGATCCCGATAAAGTAGATTTTATTGATGCTTATGGGCTTGGTAAATGGGGAGAAGCACATGGCGTGAAGTATAATAACTACTCAAATAAAGTAGAAGTATTCGAATGGATTACCGATACCTATGCAAAAGCTTTCAAACGTGTACCATTGGTGATAAACTACCATCGTTTGGTGGGAGATACCATCAGCTGGGCAGAACCACACCCTGATAGTAAAAGATTGCTCGAAAGAGCCATTGCCAAAGGATACACCATTCGTCACGACGCTTTTGGCATGACTGGTTACTACGAACAGTGGGAAAAAGATTTTGCCCGTGCTTACCGCTTTCGCTTGCCCATCATTATGGAGGGAGGATGGATTACCGGAGCGCACCACCGTTACTGGATTGATCCTAGTGGCAAGTATCGCCAGGGGCATTCGGAAGATGTGCGCTGGGGCGAGTACGAAGAAAGCCGTAATGCCCATGTCAATATGATGGATCTTCGCATTGGTGATGAAGTAGCCTCGTGGTTTAATCGCTCTTTCGATTTGGTGAAGCGTTTCGAACGTGAGGGAGGATACCGGCTCTATCCCACAGAGGTCAGTTTTGTAAATAAAGCCCGTTCAGGCGAGCGTGTGAGCGTGCAACACAATTGGCGCAATCTGGGTTGGGGATACTGTCCTACCAATATTCCTCAATGGAAAGGAAAATATAAAGTCTGCATCGCTTTGATGGATGACAATCATAACATTGTGAAAAAACAGCTTGCAGATGAGGCTGATCTCTCAACTTGGGTACAAGGGCGTGATGGTCATTATACCACAACTGTCAAATTGGATGGACTTCAAAAGGGAAACTACACTTGGCTTATTGGTTTGGTTGATACAACCAAAGCATGCCAGCCGGGCTTGAAAATGGCGGTCGACAAGAATCTTCTATTTGAGGGATGGTGCAAAGTCGGTAAACTTAAAATCAACAATTAACTGGTAGATTACTCATAAATCGTTATGCAATAAATATTAATTATTAATCTTATATTATGAATCGAAAAACAATCACAACTACGGTGGTAAGCTTGGCAAAAGCTTTCTGTTTGGCTGGACTACTGTCTGTGCCCGCTTATTCTAGTGCGTCGACTGTTTCGTTCGAAAAGGTAAATGGGATGTATATCCTTAAAGCCGAAGATTCGACAGTGAAACAAGTGTTCGACTACATTGAAAAACATAGCCAATATGTTTTTGTCTATGATCAACCTGTAAAAGATCGTCTCAACAACAAAGTGAACATCGAGTTGAAAGGAAAGTCGATCGATGCTATTTTGACGGAAGTATGTCGGCTAGCCGATTTGAAATATACCATTCAGAACCGTCAAGTAACCATCACTGCTAATCCTTCTAAAAAGGCTACTACTCAAGTGAAAAAGGCGAAGCGCATCTCTGGTCAGGTAGTCGATGCAACTGATCTTCCGATGATTGGTGCTACGGTTCGTGTGAAAGGTAGTGATGCAGCTACTATCACCGACCTTGATGGTAAGTTTCAGATAGACGTTCCCGAGGGTAGCGAATTGCTCATTAGCTATGTGGGCTTTGTGGATAAAATCGTGCGGATAGATAGCAAAAATATGTATGCCATAGTAATGGAAGAAGCTAGCAGAGCGCTCAACGAAGTAGTTGTTATCGGTTACGGTGTGGTAAAGAAGAAAGACCTTACCGGTGCGGTGGCAGCCGTGAAGGGAGAAGAGCTGGTGAACAAGCGTACAGCCATGCTTTCCAATGCATTGCAAGGATCACTCTCTGGTGTGATGGTGACGCGTAATAGCTCTGCTCCCGGTGCAGGAGCCGCCTCTATTCGTGTGCGTGGTATTACCACTATGGGTGAATCGAGCCCGTTAGTGATTGTAGACGGTGTGCAGAGTTCGCTCGACTATGTGAATTCTAATGATGTAGAGAGCATATCTGTATTGAAAGATGCTGCGGCTGCCAGTATCTATGGTTCGAAAGCTGCTGCTGGTGTTATCTTAGTTACTACCAAGCGCGGTAACGATACCGGTAAAATCAATCTGAAATATAATGCTGAATTTGGTTGGGAAATTCCTACTAAACAACCTAGTATGGTGGGAGTCACTCGCTACTTGGAGATGAGCAACGAGTTGAAATACAACGATAACCCTACTGGTGGTTTTTTCCAAGAATATACGGCTGACAAAACCAAGAATTGGGTGAAGTATAATGCTACTGATCCGAACAACTACCCCATTACCGATTGGACTGATCTGATTTTGAAGTCAAGTGCTCCCCGTATGACTCATACTCTCTCTGTATCAGGCGGTAACAAAGCGGTAAAGTCGGTAGCTACCCTTTCGTATGACGAAGTAGACGGTCTTTATGACGGTCGTGGTTTCCAACGCTACATGTTCCGTTCGAACAACGACTTTAATATCAATGATAAACTTAGTGCTCAAATAGACGTAAATATCCGTCATGCTAAGAGTACTGCCACAAACTATGACCCTTTTGATACCATGCGTAAAATGCCCGCCATTTACCCCGCAACCTGGGATGATGGTCGTTTAGCTTCGGGTAAGAGTGGTGCAAATCCTTATGGATTGCTTGTAGCCGGTGGTAATTCGGTAGCTCACAGTACGCAGGTGGCAGGTAAAGGTTCGCTAACCTTCAAGCCTATCAAGGGGCTAAGCATCTCGGGTATCGTATCTCCTTTTATCAACTATCAAAAGAAGAAAGCGTTTAAAAATTCATGTGGATACACCTTGCCCGATGATCCCGAAACCTTTGGCGGTTATTTCGACTCCGGGAGCACTTGGACTACCAATTCGCTCACAGAAACTCGTAACGATGATTATAATGTCACTAGCCAGGCAATTGCCAACTATATGGGAACCTTTGGCAGTCATAATCTCACAGTAATGGCCGGTTTCGAAAACTACTATATGAAGAGCGAAAGTCTCGGTGCTGCGCGCGATAAATATGAACTGACCGGTTATCCTTACCTCAATATCGGTTCGGAAGATTTCCAAACCAATAGCGGTACAGGTTCAGAGTATACTTCAAACTCTGTTTTTGGCCGTGTTATTTATTCGTATGCCGATCGTTACCTGTTCCAGGCTAACGTGCGTCACGATGGTAGTTCACGTTTTGCCAAAGGTTATCGTTGGGGTACTTTCCCTTCATTTTCAGCTGGTTGGGTAGCGAGTGAAGAGAAGTTCATGAAGAACCTCAAATGGGATTGGCTTTCATTCTTGAAGTTGCGTGGTTCATGGGGTATGTTAGGTAACGAACGTATCGGCAGCAACTACTTCCCCTACATTGCTTTGATGAGTTTTGGTAATTCACTTTTCTATATGGCTGATGGAAGTGTAGTTTCTGATAAAACTGCTCGTCCTGCTGTGTTGGCTGTAGAAGATATTACTTGGGAAACGACTACCAGTACTGACTTAGGTCTGGATGTCAACTTTTTGAACAACCGTCTGCAGTTTCATTTCGATTACTATTGGAAAGAGACCAAGGACATGTTGCTGAATATCGAAATCCCTTATTTTATGGGATATAACAACCCTAGTACGAATGCAGGTAAGATGTCCACTCATGGTTATGATATTGAAGTGGCATGGAACGACCAGATAGGAGATTTTAAGTATGGTGTAAATGTGAATTTCTCCGACTTCCTTTCAAAGATTGATTATATGAATGATGGTGAGCAAATCAGTGGTGGTAAGATTAAACGTGCCGGCGTGCTCTTCAATGAATTCTATGGTTATGTGTGCGAGGGCATCTATCAAACTCAAGAAGAAGTGAACAACTCGGCTCGCACTAGTACTACCGTTACAGTTGGTGACTTGAAGTATCGTGACATCAGTGGTCCCGATGGTGTACCCGATGGCGTAATCAGTCCCGAATACGACCGTGTACCTTTGGGTAACTCACTGCCTCGTTTCCAGTATGGTGGTAGCCTTAACGCTTCGTACAAAGGCATTGACTTCAGTCTTGCTTTCCAAGGCATCGGCAAGCAAAATTCTTACCTCTCTACTTCTATGGTACAACCTTTGCGTGATAACTATGGTAACGTACCAGCCATTCTCGAGGGTAAATATTGGAGTCCTTTCAATACTACTGAAGAGAATTTAGCAGCCAAGTATCCCCGCCTTTCGAATGTGTCGAAGAGCAATAACTATGCTACCTCTAACTTCTGGATGTTCAACGGTTCATACTTCCGTTTGAAGAATATCACATTAGGCTATACCCTGCCTAAGAGTTGGACACAAAAAGCCGGTATAAACCGTGCCCGCTTCTATGTGAGTGGTAGTGACCTCTTCTGTTTGAGCAATTTCCCTAGTGGTTGGGATCCTGAAATGGGTACATCGGATTATCCTATTACCACCTCTTTAGTAATGGGCATACAAGTTAACTTTTAAATAAATAGGAATAGAATATGAAAACAAAGATATTATTAGCCGGAATGTGCCTGAGTCTTGCTGCTTGCGAGAGCATGGACTTGGTACCCAAATCGCAAGGTAATACCGAGTCTTGGTACACATCCGAAACAGAATTGCGTTTGGCTTCCAATGATTTCTATATTTTAGGTTATTGGCAAGAACCTCTTAGCTCATCCGAACAATGGTCGGACAACACAACCTATCGTCAGACGAACCGTAACCCGGGAAGTGGTGGAACCGTGCTTGATGGAACCCTGAACGGCCAGCAGTATGAAGTATATGCTTTGTGGCAGCAATCATTCAAACTTATTGCCCGCACCAACACAATGCTCGAAAATATTCACAAGGCAAAGGGTGCTGTGACCGAGGAAGTTTATAATCGTTATGCCGGTGAGGCTTATTTCTGTCGTGCCTGCAAATATGCTGAACTGATCTTCTTTTATGGTGATGTGCCCTATCAGGAAGAGACTATAACCATTTCCGAAGCTTTGCAACGTGGTCGCAGACCTAAAGCGGAAGTGATTCCTTTGGTGTATGCTGATTTCGATAAAGCCATTGCCGGTTTGCCTGAAAGCTATGGAAAAGACGAAAATATCCATCCTACCAAAGGAGCAGCCCTGGCTATGAAAGCGCGCTTTGCCCTCTATATGGGTGATTATGAGATAGCTGCACAAGCCGCCAAAGCTTGTATGGATCTTAAACTCTATTCTTTGGAACCTGACTATGCTAAACTTTTCAAGCAGAGCACCAAACTGAATGACGAGAAAGTGTTCGTGATACCTCGCTCCATTGAAAACGAAGTGATGCTCGATTCCTGGATTGTGAAGAACGGTCTTCCTCGTAATGCCGGAGGATATGGCTCATACAATCCCTCATGGGACCTCTTGGCCTCATATCTCTGTACTGACGGGCTACCTATTGACGAATCACCGTTGTTTGATCCTCGCAAGCCTTTCAAGAACCGTGACCCGCGTTGTACAATGACCATCGTTGAATTCAATACCGAGCACTGTGGTTTCGAATACGACCCCAGTCCTGCAGCTAAAACTGTAATGAACTATACCACAGGTAAGACACAAAGCAACCAAGATACCCGTATCGTGAATCAATATAGTTCATATACAGGATTGTTGTGGAAGAAAGGTATTGATGCTACGTGGACAGTAGACCAAAAGGTAGAACAAGACTATATCATAATGCGCTATGCTGACGTACTGTTGATTTATGCTGAAGCCATGATAGAACAGAACCTGATTGACGACAGCGTGCTGAAAGCCATTAATATGGTACGTGCTCGTGCTTATGGTGTGAATGTAACAGCTACTGATAGTTATCCTGCCGTGACCACTACCAACCAAACCGAACTGCGACGTGCCCTGCGTATAGAGCGCCGCATGGAGTTTGCTATGGAGAACCAACGCCTGCAAGACTTGATGCGTTGGAAATTGGCAGGAAAAGCATTGAATGGTTACAATTACATCATGCTTATTGACCCCACAGAATTGCTGAACAATATCGTGAACAAGAACCTCTGGTTCTGGGGAATGACTCCGCAAATCGACGAAGATGGTTTAGCAGACTTTGCAGCTCTCTTTAATGCCGGTTATTGTTCGCAGGGTGCTAAACGCATCTTCCCCGAACGCGAATATTTGTGGCCGCTGCCTACACATGATGTGGAGTTGTGTCCCAACTTGTTACCCAACAATCCGGGTTATTAATCCTATAAACTATTACGAACATGAAAACAATGCATTTATATAGAAACCTTGGAATGGTGGCTGTGGGAATGATGAGCATGCTTGCCACCTCGTGCGAAGAGGAGATAGACAATACTGCCTCACGCAACCAGTCGGAGATTGAGTTGACTCCTTCGGGCGAATATATTAAGCTCGATGAAAGTAAACCCAACGAGACAGCTTTTACGCTGAAGTGGAGCACCGCTCACAATTTTGGTGAAGATTATATCACAACTTATAAATATGAGATGCAGCTTATCGGTAGCGATGTTGCAAATATCAAGGAATTTGATGATGATGGTGAATTTCTTCGCTCGTACACCAACAAAGAGATGCAGGATATATTGGTCGATTACTTCGGTCTAACCACCAGTACCATTGGCGAAGTCCTTTTTACTGTTACAGCCAACTTTGAAGGTCCCCGTCTTATGGTGCCCGATATTGCTACTGCAACGGTGAAGTTCAAAACTTATGGCCCCAAACAGTATAAAGCTGATAACCTTTATGTGGGAGGTACTGCCGTAGGCGATGATAATATTAAGATGACGTTGAAAGACGAGACAAACAGAATTTATAGTTACGAAGGAGCTTTGGTTGCCGGTAAGATAAACTTCCCCGTTGACTATGCCGACGAATTGAATGCCGTGGGCCCGGAAACCGCCGATGCCCCTATCACCACAGGTGAAATGGCAGGCGTCATATCCGATCGCGCTGAAGCCAATTCGTGGTTAATTCCATCTGCAGCTACCTATCGTATCACTGTGAATATGAGTAAACAGACGGTGAAGATAGTAGAAGCTGGTGCTGTAGTTGAAGCCGATCAGATATTCCTGGCTGGTAGTGCCGTAGGTGGGGAACAGATTGAGATGGCTCAAGTCCTCGAAAATGACCAGATTTATGCTTGGCGTGGTGCACTGAAAGCTGGTAACCTTTACATCCCGCTCACCTTCGAAGGTGAACAAGCGATGGCCATTGTACCGGAAATAGCTGATAGTCATGACATCGAAGATGGTCAATTGTCAACATTCGGACAAGTACTCATTAGCAAAGTGGATAAACAATATTGGACAATTCCGGCCGATGGAACTTACCGCATTGTATTGAATAAGGAGGAGAAATCTATTACCATCTATTCGACCGCTACCGATCTGAAACCACTCACCGTATCGTTCAACAATACCGAACTGGGGAAAAACCCATGGAGTCAGGAAGTCAATGTACTGCACATGTATGGTGGTTTCAATAGTTTTGCTTACGATTCGGGTATTGATGAAGAAACCGGAAAAAGCTTCAAGTACTGTCAAGTGAAGTATAATCTTATTCAGAGTGTTGCCAATCCGAAAGTATTCGTTTATAAAGGTGATGTATTGCCACGTAATGAATATAAGGATAATTATGGGAAGACAAATGCCGGTTGGGTGAACTTCAGCACGCTGCGATATGCTAATAACGGATGGTTCGTTGGTTCTACTGCTGATGCTGTTCGTAATAGCTACAATGGATACACCACAGTAACAGCGGGTAAGATAGAAGGAGCCGTAACAGGTCAGGGCAATAACCGCTATGCTTATTTCCTCATCCCGGAGGGCTGTAACTATGTGGTAGTGGACCTGGAGAACAACACTGTACTCTTTGATATTAAATAAATCCAAAATGAAAGAATAAGAGGTGGAGCTTTTATCACTTCACTTCTTATTCTACCTTTAAATGATAACAATAAACGAGATATATTTTATGAACAAAATAATAAAAAACAGCATCAAGACCTTGTCGATGTGTCTGCTGGCTACTACGTCTTTCATTGGCACTGCTTGTTCAGACGATGATGCCCCTATAACCGATTATAGTTGGAACATTGAAGGCAACACGACCGTCAATATCATGCCCGAACGCTACCAACTGCAGCGTAACCTTATGAGTGGATGGGTCATTTACGCGGGTATTGGAAGTGGTATGATGATGGATTTCTGGGATCTTTATGATAACTTCGAGTCGTCAGAAGGTACTGTGAAGGTATCTGACTATGGCAATACGCTCTACGTACGTGGTCTTTGGAGTAACTTTAATCCTGAAAAAGGCAAATATGTATGGGATGAAAGTGTACAGACCGAACCTGCCAAGCGTTTTCGTATGCTGGTGGAAGGAGCTAAAGAACGAAACTTGAAGCTCGCCTTTACCTTTGTGTGTGATTATCGTGACAAACATGAAGATGCCTGTCCCGATTATGTAAAAGAGGCCGGTGCTGAAGGATTTACCACTACTACCGGTAGTGTAAACGTATGGACACCTTATCCGGACGATCCCATTTTCCAGAGGGAGTATGAAGAGTTTCTTACTGCTTTTGCAGCCAAATACAATGATCCTGATGTCACTCAATTTGTGAGTGGTTTTGGATTAGGCAAATGGGGCGAGACTCACACCCTGAAATACTCTACAGGTGATGAAGCTCCTAGACAAGCAGTATTTGAATGGATTACAGACGTAATGTCACGCCTTTTCACTAAAGTGCCTATCATGATTAATTATCATCGCTGTTTGCTTAGTGGCAAAGAGTTTAGTGATACCGATACCGATGTAGCTGCCGATATGGTGAAACGTGCCGTAGCTAAAGGCTTCTGTTTGCGTCACGATGCTTTCGGCATGAAGCAATATTATAAGGATTGGGAGCGTGGCATCAGTACTACCTATCATGGTATCGTACCTATTACTATGGAAGGTGGTTGGGTAGAATCATCACACGGTGGTTCTATTGCCGGCGATGGTTACAAGAATTTTGCCGAGGTGCGCCAGGGAGAATATGATGAAGCCAAGGGTGGTTATGTCAACATGATGGACCTCCGCTTTGATACCAACGTGAACAAAGGTGAAACTCATTCTTGGTTCAATACAGCTTTCCATTTGGTGAAGGAGTTTATTGCCGAAGGTGGTTACCGTCTCTATCCCGACCGTCTGTCTATTCCTACTATAGCTCGTAGTGGCAGTAGTGTATCACTTACTCACCGCTGGTCGAACTTGGGTTGGGGTTACTGTCCTACCAATTTGCCGCAGTATGGTGACAAGTACAAACTTGCTATCGCTCTGCTCGATAAGAATACAGAGGAGCCCGTCCGCATCTATATAGAAGACAAAGCAAACATTGCCACTTGGATGAAGGGAGCTCCCAAGACTTACACTACTAATATCAAACTCACTGATGTAGCCGCAGGGAATTACATTTGGGCAGTAGGATTGGTAGATACTACCAAAGAGAATGCCATTGGTATCTTAATTTCAGCCCGCGATGAGTATCAAACCTCCAAAGGTTGGGTGAAAGTGGGTGATATAACTATTCAATAATTAAAAAACGCTGTGCTATGATGAAAAAAATCTTACTGACATGCATAGCCGTAGCCTGTAGCCTTGTGGCTGTAGCCGGAGAACTGCTCATCGAAGCAGAAAGCTTCAGCCAGCGAGGCGGCTGGGTGCTCGACCAGCAGTTCATGGATCAAATGGGTTCACCCTATCTCATGGCACATGGCATGGGTATTCCTGTGGCCGATGCTACGGCAGAAATCAATATTCCCCAGGCGGGCACTTACTATGTATATGCCCGCACCTACAACTGGACTTCACCTTGGACCGATGCCGAAGGACCCGGAAAGTTTCGTCTGGCTTTAGGTGGTAAGTTACTGAAAACTACGTTGGGACACACCGGTAATTCCTGGCAATGGCAGTCCGCCGGTAAGGTCGTATTGAAGGCAGGTACTATTACCCTTGCTTTGAAAGACCTTACAGGTTTTAATGGTCGTTGTGATGCCATCTATCTCACGACTGATATGAATGCGCAACCCACTGCATGGGGCGAGGCAGAGACAGCTGCACTTCGTGCCCGCTTGCAACAACAACAAACGGTGCCCACCCATCAGTACGACTTTGTGGTAGTGGGAGGAGGCGTAGCCGGCATGTGTGCCGCTACGGCTGCTGCCCGGTTAGGTTGTAGGGTGGCATTAGTGAACGATCGTCCTGTACTGGGTGGTAATAACTCGTCGGAGATACGTGTACACCTGGGTGGTATTATCGAAAAGGGACCCAACGAGGGGTTAGGTCGTATGATACGCGAATTCGGTCATGAACGTTCCGGTAATGCCCAACCGGGTGACTATTATGAAGATCAGAAAAAGGAAGACTTTATAGCTGCCGAAAAGAATATCACCCTTTATGCTTCGCAACGTGCTGTGGCCGTAAAGATGCAGGGTGATCGCATAGCATCAGTCACTATTCAACACATTGAGACAGGTGAACAAACGGAACTTACCGCTCCTCTTTTTAGTGACTGCACTGGCGATGCTACCATAGGCTACTTAGCCGGTGCCGATTGGACTATGGGACGTGAAGGCCGCGATGAATATGGCGAAAGTCTCGCTCCCGAGCAGCCCGACTCGCTAGTGATGGGCGCATCGGTACAATGGTATAGCAAGGACATGAAGAAGAAGACCTCTTTCCCCCGCTTCGAATATGGTATGCGCTTTGGCGCTGATAATTGCGAGCCTGTAACTATGGGCGAATGGAAATGGGAAACAGGAATGAACCGTAATCAAATCACCGAGGCTGAACGCATACGCGACTATGGACTTTTGGTGGTATATTCCAATTGGAGCTATCTGAAGAATCACTATGCGGATCGTAAAAAGTATGCCAACCGTTCACTCGATTGGGTGGCGTATGTTTCCGGTAAACGTGAATCTCGCCGCCTTCTGGGCGACTATGTGTTAGCACAAGACGATATAGACAAAAATGTGGCGCACGAGGATGCTTCGTTTACTACCACTTGGAGTATCGACCTCCACTTCCCCGATAGCGTGAACAGTGTGCGTTTTCCTGATAATGAATTCAAGTCGGCAACGGTGCATCGTTGGATTCATCCTTATGCTGTCCCTTATCGTTGTCTTTATTCGCGCAATGTGGATAACCTCTTTATGGCAGGTCGTAATATGAGTTGCACACACGTAGCCTTGGGTACGGTGCGTGTGATGCGTACTACTGGTATGATGGGCGAAGTAGTAGGTATGGCAGCCGGACTCTGTCATAAGCATGGCGTAGAACCGCGTGATATCTATCATCATCATCTGCCCGAATTAAAGCAGCTTATGCAGGCAGGCTTGGGCAAACACAATGTACCCGATAACCAACGTTTCAACGAACCCAACAAATTGTTGGAGGCTCCGGCTTACATCAAACCGCAGACAAACTATGAGTAAAAAAAGTATTATCACGATATTTCTCTCAACCATATTGGGATTGCCGCTTTGGGGGGGACAACACTATTATGCTTTCCTGAAAGGTGATACACTACGTATGGGCAATAACTACATGGAGCGTACCATGCTGTGGAATAATGGTACACCTGTCACCATTAGCCTCACCGATAAGCTATGTGGAAAAATAATCCCGGCTCAAGGCAAAGAGCCCGACTTCTCGATTGTGAAAGGCATCTCTACAGCTGCTACTTTCACTGTGAATGAGATTCCAACGAATGGTATACATGCCAGCTATCTGCAAGCCACTGTGGCTTGCACCATCGGTTCTCTAAGTATAGAACGTCGCTATCGCATTTATGCAGACTGTCCCGCCATTGCCTGCGATACCTATCTGAAAGGACAAGTAGAACTTTACCAGAATAAAGATGACAATCGTTCTAATGCCGATCGTAAAAATATAGAGCACACAGCCGATATGACTACGGGGGTGAAAACTCCGACGATTGACAGATTGCAACTCTCCGGTAATCATTGGCGTGCCCGTACGGTAGAGTTCTTCGACTATACTGATTGGAACGACAATCTGGTGACAGAACGTACCTGGCTTCCTTACCGTCGCAATACCTATCGTGGTAATCTGCTTTTTGCTCACGATGTGGCTACCCGGCAAGGTTTCTTTTTCTTGAAAGAGGCTCCTTGCAGCAGTACCCAATTACATTATAATGGTTCCGACTTCGTGGCCGACTTTAGCGATTTTATGGTAGTGGGTCTGGGCATTGCATCTGATGATGTGAAACCGGATAGCTGGACTCGTGTTTATGGATGCGTTACCGGTGTCTATACCGGAGATGAACAAGAAGCACTAACAGCATTGCGCCTTTATCAAAAACAACTGCGCCACCACACTGCCGCACAGGATGAGATGATTATGCTCAATACCTGGGGTGACCGTAGTCAGGATGCCAAAATAGATGAGGCTTTCTGTCTGGCTGAGCTGGATCGTGCCGCACGTCTGGGTGTCACCCTCTTTCAACTGGACGATGGTTGGCAGAGCGGAAAAAGTCCCAACTCAAAGACAGCCGGAGGCAGCTTTAAAGATATTTGGAAAAATGCCGATTACTGGACGCCCAACCCCACGAAATTCCCTCATGGACTGAAACGCATTGTAGAGAAAGGAAAGAAATTGGGTATTCGTATCGGATTATGGTTCAATCCTAGTATACAGAATGATTTTGCCGATTGGCAAAAAGACGCGCAAGTCATTATCGGGCTTTACAAGGAGTATGGCATCTGCTGTTTCAAGATAGATGGCTTACAAATACCTACTAAAACAGCCGAACAGAATTTGCGCCGGTTGTTTGATGCCGTGTTAGCACAAACCAACCATGAGGTGATTTTCAACCTCGATGCCACTGCCGGTCGTCGCGGTGGATATCATTATATGAATGAGTATGGCAATATCTTCCTGGAAAACCGTTATACCGATTGGGGCAACTATTATCCCTATCGCACCTTGCGTAATCTTTGGATGCTGTCTCGCTATGTACCGGCCGAGAAGATGCAGATAGAATTCCTTAATAAATGGCGTAATGCCGATAAGTACAGCACTACCGATCCATTTGCTCCCGCTCGTTATAGTTTCGACTACCTCTTTGCCATCACCCTGGCGGCACAGCCATTGGCTTGGATGGAGGCTTCGAACCTGCCCGAAGAGGCTTATGCTACGGCAACTCTGCTCAAGGAATATCAACCCTTGCAACTTCAATTTCATCAAGGCATCATATTACCCATTGGTGAAGAACCTTCGGGACGCTCGTGGACAGGATTTCAATCAATAGTCTCTGACACGCAAGGTTATCTCATTATTTACCGCGAAGACAATGATATAGCCAAAAGAACCATTGATACTTGGCTTCCGGAGGGCAAGAAGGTAACTTTTACTCCTTTGATGGGAAATGGCAAAAAGTTTGTTGCTGAAGTCGGTGTACAGGGTAAAGTAAGTTTCGAGTTGAATGATAAGAATTCTTTCACTCTTTATCAATACCAGGTAAAACCATGAAAAGACTATAAACAATAATGGAATTATGATAAAAAGTTTGCGTTCTGTTTTTCTTGCTTTGTTTGTTGCCGTGCAATTCGTTGTGTACGGGCAACCGGCGGAAAGGCTGATTCAAGTGCTGGTCACTCCCGACCACACCAATTGGTTGTATCAACCGGGAGAAAAAGTGAAATTCAAAGTAGCTGTACTGAAATGCAATATTCCACAGGATCATCTGGAAGTGCGTTATGAGATTTCGGAAGATATGATGAAACCTCATCAGACAGGTAAACAACCTTTGAAGAATGAAAAGCTCGAAATTAATGCAGGTACAATGAAAAAAGAGGGTTTCCTGCGTTGCCGTGCTTTTGTCAGTTATCAAGGGCGTGAATATGAAGGTGTAGCTACCGTCGGCTTTGATCCGGAGAAGCTACAACCGACTACTCCGTTGCCCGCCGATTTTCTTGAATTCTGGAAGAGCACCAAAGAAGCCGCTGAAAAGTGGGCGCTGGAACCTATAATGACTTTATTGCCGGAAAAGTGTACGGACAAAGTGAATGTATATCATGTTTCTTTTGCGAATAATGACTATGCATCCCGCATGTATGGCATCCTTTGTGTGCCGAAAGCTCCCGGAAAATATCCGGCCATCTTGAAAGTACCGGGTGCGGGTATCCGCGCATATAACGGGGAGCCCGAACGTGCCGGAAATGGTTTTATCATTTTGGAGATCGGTATTCACGGCATTCCGGTCAACCTGACGGGGGATGTATATCACCGACTTTATAACGGGGCCTTGAAGAATTACCATTCATTCAATACGGACGATCGGGATAAGTATTATTATAAACGGGTTTATACAGGCTGTGTAAGAGCCATTGATTTCATTTACACACTTCCCGAATTTAATGGTAATCTGGCAACTTTCGGTGGAAGTCAGGGCGGAGCACTTTCCATAGTGATTGCCGGACTGGATAACCGTGTCAAAGGATTAGTTTCTTTCTATCCGGCTTTGTGTGATATTGCAGGCTATGCTCATGGTCGCGCAGGAGGTTGGCCGCACATGTTTAAGGATGAAAGGAACCGGACACCGGAGAAGATTAAAACCATTCAGTACTTTGATGTAGTCAACTTTGCCCGGCAGGTTAAAGTACCGGGATTCTATACTTTCGGTTATAATGATATGGTCTGTCCGCCTACCACCACTTATTCGGCTTACAACATGATTAATGCTCCGAAAGAGTTGTTCGTGGCCGAAACGACTGCCCATTATGCCTATGCAGAGCAGTGGAGTGCTGCCTGGAACTGGGTGATGAATTTCCTGAAGAATGAATCGAGAAACGAATAATGTATAAATACCACAAACTAATAGATAAATGAAAATAGGTAAGAAATTAAATCTATGTCTGTTGTTGCTGATCGCTTTTGCAGGAAGCGTTGCGGCACAAGAACTGATAACGAATGTCTACGGTCGTGACATTCATTCACTGAATGGTAAATGGAATGCCATTATCGACCTGTACGATCAGGGACAACGAATGAAAATCTATGAAAATCAGCAACCGAAAGGAAATACTGATTTCTACGAATATGCATTCGAAGGCGGCTTGCGTCTTAATGTCCCGAGAGACTGGAACTCGCAGTCGCCCGAACTGAAATATTATGAGGGTACTGTATGGTATGCGCGTCATTTTGATGCCAAACGTCTGGCAGACAAGCGTCAGTTTCTTTATTTTGGTGCTGTCAGCTATCGTTGCAAAGTCTACCTGAACGGAAAAGAAATAGCAGAACATGAAGGTGGCTTCACCCCTTTCCAAGTAGAAGTGACGGACCTGTTGAAAGATGGCGATAACTTCCTGGCAATAGAAGTGAACAATCGTCGTACCAAGGACGCCATTCCTGCTATGGCGTTCGATTGGTGGAATTATGGCGGCATCACAAGAGATGTGTTGCTGGTGAAAACTCCCCGCACATTTATAGAAGATTACTTCATCCAACTGGATAAAAATGCTCCCGACCGGATCATTGCCCGTGTACGTCTTTCTGATAAAAAGGCAGGTGAAAAGGTGACAGTCGCCATCCCCGAACTTAAAATCAATGCGGAACTTACCACTGATGCGGAAGGAAAAGCGGAAACCGTATTGAATGCAAAGAAACTGCAACGCTGGTCGCCCGAAGAACCGAAACTCTATGGTGTGGCCATTTCTTCAAGTACCGACCGCGTGGAGGAACAAATAGGCTTCCGTAACATCACAGTGAAAGGAACGGATATTTACCTGAACGGGAAACCGACATTTATGTGTTGCATCTCTTTCCATGAGGAGATTCCGCAGCGCATGGGACGTGCTTTCTCGGAAGCCGATGCAGCTATGTTGCTGAATGAAGCTAAGGCGCTTGGTGTGAACATGATTCGTCTGGCACATTATCCGCAGAATGAATACACGGTACGCTTGGCAGAAAAGATGGGTTTCCTTCTCTGGCAGGAAATTCCTATTTGGCAAGGCATTGACTTTACAGACAAAGATACCCGTAAGAAAGCACAGAAGATGCTTTCTGAAATGATAAAGCGCGATCAGAATCGTTGTGCAGTAGGTTACTGGGGTGTTGCCAATGAAACACAGCCTTCCAAAGAACGGAATGATTTTTTGACTTCCCTGCTTGAAACAGGCAAACAACTGGATACTACCCGTCTGTATGTCGCCGCTTTTGACCTTGTGCGCTTTAACAGTGAGAAACAGCGTTTTGTAATGGAAGATTCCTTTACTTCCCAATTGGATGTCGTAGCAATCAATAAATATATGGGCTGGTATCATCCATGGCCTGTTGAACCGAAAGATGCAATCTGGGAAGTAGTGACGGACAAACCGTTGATTATTTCTGAATTTGGTGGTGAAGCACTGTACGGTCAGTCCGGCGATGAGAATGTAGTCAGCTCCTGGAGTGAAGAGTATCAGGCACGTCTGTATAGAGACAATATCCGTATGTTCGACAATATCCCTAACCTGCGTGGAGTATCTCCCTGGATTCTGTTCGACTTCCGTTCTCCGTTCCGTTTCCACCCCACTAATCAGGATGGCTGGAACCGCAAAGGGTTAATATCCGATCAGGGAATGCGCAAGAAGGCATGGTATCTGATGAGAGATTATTACATGAAAAAAAGAAATAACTAAAAGTACTTATGATAAAGCATTTCAGAATAAAGAATAATTTTCTGTTGAGCGGATTATTCTTTTTAGTAACGTTATTTTCTGTTGGCAGTTCGTTGGTTTCCTGCTCGGACTCGGAGAAGATTGTAACCCAGACAGAAGAAAAAATAGTATATGTAGATGGAAACTGGATGGTGGTTGCTTCTAAGGAAGTCACTGTCATGACTGGTGAATCTGTCACTCTGAACGTATCGGTTGGTGGTGAAGAAGAGCTGAAACCGGAATATACCTGTACTTCCAAAGATGCAAACATCGCTACAGTAGCTGTCAGCGAAGATAATAATAGCATTATTATTACGGGTGTTGCGGATGGTAGCACAGCGATTTCTATCGAATGTCCTACAAATACAAAACCGCTAGTTGCTACAATTCCGGTGACCGTAAAGCAAAATGCTATACGAATACTGGCAATTGGCAATAGTTTCTCGCAGGATGCCGTTGAGCAATATCTGTATGAACTGGCAGAAGCGGAGGGCTATGAGTTAATTATCGGAAATATGTATATTGGCGGCTGTGACCTGGATAAGCATTGGGCTAACTTCCAGTCGGATGCCGCTGCTTATGAATATCGTAAAATAGTAAAAGGCGAGAAAGTAGGTAAAACCGGTTATAAACTATCACAGGGATTGGCGGATGAAAACTGGGATTATATCAGTCTGCAACAGGCGAGCGGTAAATCCGGTAAATACGAAACATATACGGTATTGGCTGATTTGATTGCAGGAATAAAGGAACGTTGTCCGAAAGCTAAACTGCTGTGGCATCAGACTTGGGCATACGCTTCCAGTTCCACTCATGAAAGTTTCCCGGATTATGATAGCAACCAGATGACGATGTATTCTTCTATCGTAACGGCTGCACGACAGGCTATGACGAATCATACGGATTTGAGCCTGTTGATTCCTTCGGGGACAGCCATACAGAACGGCCGCACCTCATTCCTGGGTGATGCATTCAACCGTGACGGTTATCATCTGGAGGTTACTTACGGGCGATATACTGCTGCCTGCACCTGGTTTGAGATGATTACGGGACAAAACGTTGTTGGCAACCCGTATGCTCCCGAAACGATTGACCCGCAGGTAGTGAAGATTGCACAAAATGCTGCCCATTACGCTGTGCAGAAACCTGATGAAGTGACCGATTTGGTTGACTTCAAGCAACCGGAGATATCTGACACCGACTTGAAAGCCCCCATCTATATTGATTTCGGTCCGACTTCACTTTCTGCCACTCCGTGGAATAATATAACTTCTCATCAGGAAAGTTCAACCACCAGCTGGATAAAAGATGTGGAAAACAATTATACGAATATTGGTGTCAGAGTGCTTGACGGATTTACTGCGACTCATGCTGGAGTCGGTTCCGAACCGGCTAGCCCAGTGACGGTGGATGGCGTGGAATTTCCTCTGACTGCATGGAAAGACGGTTTGTTAGTGAAAGGAGAGAAAAACCAGGGTGATGTAGGTCCAGGAAGAATAGAAATCTCTCAACTGGATGTAGCCCGGAAATATAATTTCACTATTTTAGCCATCCGTTTCAATGGAAGCAAAGACGCCCGTATCTCTTCTTATAAATTGGTAGGTAAAACGGAGAGTGCGGTTAAAGAAGTGAAGACAGGTATCAAGGATGCTGCCTCGTTTGCTGCCGCAAACTTCGAGGAGTACATTGCCAAGTTTGAGAATGTAGAACCGGATTCGGAGGGAAAGGTCATTGTCGAGGTGAAAGGGCTTGATACCGGTAGTGCCGCGGAAGGACATATCAATGCACTATGCATTAGCCTGGCGAAATAAGGTTTGTTTTTTATCATATTGATTACAATGAAGCAATATAGAAATATAGTGATTTGTATGTGCATACTGCTCCTTCTTGCCGGAGGAGCATATGCCCAGCAAAAAACGGTCAGAATACTTGCCATTGGCACCAGCTTTTCCCAAGATGCCGTTGAGCAATATCTGCATGAACTTGCGGAAGCCGAAGGCATTTCAACCATAATCGGCAATATGTTTATTGGTGGCTGTTCTCTGGAACGCCATGTGAAGAATGCACGTGAAAATGCTCCTGCCTATGCCTACCGGAAAATCGGTACGGATGGAAAGAAACGGGAAAAAGGCAAGATGTCTTTGGAAATGGTGTTGGCGGATGAAGACTGGGATTATGTCAGCCTGCAACAGGCAAGTACTTTTTCCGGAATGTATGAGACGTATGAAGCCTCTCTTCCCGAGCTCATAGAGTATGTAAAAGCCCGTCTTCCCAAGAAAACAAAGTTGATGCTGCACCAGACTTGGGCCTATGCATCCACTTCCAATCACGGTGGATTTAAAAACTACAACCGCGATCAGCTGACGATGTATCACGCAATTGTAGATGCAGTGAAAAAAGCAGGTAAGGCATATAAGATTAAGATGATTATCCCTACGGGCACTGCCATACAGAATGCCCGTACCTCTTTCATTGGCGATCATATGAACCGGGACGGACATCATCTGGATGTGAAAGTCGGACGTTATACTGCTGCCTGCACTTGGTTCGAACGTATCTTCAAACGCAATGTAATCGGAAATCCTTATGCCCCGGAGAGCCTGGATGAGGCTCGAAAAGCTGTTGCCCAGAAAGCTGCTCATGCAGCAGTGAAGCATCCGTATAAGGTGACTGATTTATCTGAAAGACGATAAAAAGAAGCCATGTTGTGGCTGTCTGATAAAGCTATATTTATATACTAATTAACCGACGAAAACACCGATGAGAAAGAAAGTATTGGTTTACGGATTATGTTTGCTAGGTTCTATATGCACCCTTTCGGCAAAAGATAAAAAAGATGTTGCACTATATAAAGATCCGAAGGCTCCGATAGAGAAACGCGTAAATGATCTCCTATCCCGCATGACTTTGGAAGAGAAAGTGATGCAGCTTAATCAATATACCCTGGGACGGAATAACAATGTGAATAATGTAGGTGAAGAAGTGAAGAAAGTGCCCGCAGAAATCGGTTCTCTGATTTACTTCGAAACAAATCCCGCACTGCGTAATAGTATGCAGAAAAAAGCAATGGAAGAGTCTCGTCTGGGTATTCCTATTATTTTCGGCTACGATGCAATTCATGGTTTCCGTACCGTGTATCCTATTTCGTTGGCACAGGCTTGTTCCTGGAATCCGGATTTGGTAGAGCAGGCGTGTGCTGTATCTGCACAGGAAGCGCGTATGTCGGGAGTGGACTGGACTTTCTCACCGATGATTGATGTGGCTCGTGATCCCCGCTGGGGACGTGTGGCAGAGGGTTATGGTGAAGATCCTTATACAAACGGGGTATTCGGTGCAGCTTCCGTCAAAGGTTATCAAGGAGATGACTTGTCAGCAGAAAACCGTATGGCAGCTTGTCTGAAACATTATGTAGGTTACGGGGCATCCGAAGCCGGGCGTGACTATGTCTATACCGAGATATCCAAACAAACTCTTTGGGATACTTATCTGCTCCCTTACGAGATGGGTGTGAAAGCAGGTGCGGCAACACTGATGAGTTCCTTTAATGATATCAGCGGTGTGCCGGGTTCGGCCAATCCTTACATAATGACCGAGATATTAAAGAAACGTTGGGGGCATGATGGATTTATTGTTTCCGATTGGGGAGCCATCGAACAGTTGAAAAATCAGGGATTGGCAGCGACCAAAAAAGAAGCAGCCTGGCATGCGTTTACTGCCGGTCTTGAAATGGATATGATGTCTCATGCTTACGACCGCCATTTGCAGGAGTTGGTAGAAGAGGGCAGAGTATCGGTAGCTCAAGTAGATGAAGCTGTACGTCGTGTTCTACTTTTGAAATTCCGTCTCGGCCTGTTCGAACGTCCTTATACTCCCGCAACAAGTGAGAAAGAACGTTTCTTCCGTCCGCAAAGTATGGATATTGCAGCCCGGCTTGCGGCGGAATCCATGGTCTTGCTGAAAAATGAAAACAAAACATTACCGCTGACTGATAAAAAGAAGATTGCCGTGATAGGACCAATGGCAAAAAATGGTTGGGACTTGTTGGGTTCCTGGTGTGGTCATGGAAAAGATACGGATGTTGCCATGCTCTATAATGGACTGGCTACTGAATTTGCAGGAAAAGCTGAATTGCGTTATGCAGCAGGCTGTGCTACGAAAGGAGATAACAAAGAAGGATTTGCAGAAGCATTGGAAGCTGCACGCTGGTCTGATGTAGTTGTTCTTTGTTTGGGTGAGATGATGACCTGGAGTGGGGAGAATGCTTCCCGTTCTTCTATCGCATTACCGCAGATTCAGGAAGAACTGGCCGCAGAACTGAAGAAAGCCGGAAAGCCTATCGTACTGGTATTGGTGAATGGACGTCCGTTGGAATTGAATCGTCTGGAACTAATTTCCGATGCTATACTGGAAATCTGGCAACCGGGTGTGAATGGCGCGTTGCCGATGGCCGGTATATTATCAGGACGTATCAACCCATCCGGTAAACTTGCCATGACATTCCCTTATTCAACGGGACAAATTCCTATTTATTACAATCGCCGCAAGAGCGGACGTGGACATCAAGGATTCTATAAAGATATAACAAGCGATCCGTTATATCCGTTCGGGCATGGATTAAGTTATA
>USSR01000001.1 GCA_900557355.1 uncultured Bacteroides sp. | reverse complement strand
ATTCAATAGCAGCCAGAATAAATGAACCGACCGATTTCGGATCATTCTCTATGATCGGTTCACTGATATAATATTCAAATGAGCCGTCACGGTATCTTTTCGAGTCTCCGCCCAATCCTGCCACTGCACAGCAGTTAGTGATTGTATAGCTACCATCTTCTTCAAGACGGGTGAATGTCTTTACCATTCCATCAAAGGCTTTCTTTGTCGGTTCGATATATTCGTTGCCAAGATATCCTTTATTGATAGCTTTGGCGAGAGTGTAGACAAACAAGGCAGTAGCAGATGACTCCAGATAATTACCTTCCCGTGCTCCCTGATCGGTCACCTGATACCAGGTTCCTGATTGAGGATCCTGATATTTAACAATCGTTTTTGCCAATCCTTGCAAAATCTGTATAATACTGTCGCGTCCGGCAGTTTCCTGTGGCAGGAAGTCCAGTACATCTACAATAGCAGCTCCATACCATCCGATACTGCGACTCCAAAAATTAGGAGAACAACCTGTTTCAGGATTTGACCATTTCTGTTCGCGACTTTCATCCCATCCGTGATAAAAAAGCCCTGTTGCAGGATCATAAGTCTTGCTATTTATCAAAAGAATCTGTTTTGTTGCTTCGTCAAATAAAGCGGGCTCATTAAAAGTAGCACCATATTGAACCAGATAAGGAGAAGCCATAAAAATTCCGTCCAGCCACATTTGATGAGGATATCTCAATTTATGCCAGAATCCTCCCTCACTGGTACGGGGTTGCTCTGCCATTTGCTTGCGCAAAGTATCCATGGCTATTTTGTAACGTTCGTCTCCGGTCTGTGCGTAAAGATCGAAAAGAATCTTTCCACCGTTGACATTATCAATATTGAATGAAAGATATTTCATGGTTTTGATATGTCCGTCAGCATCGATCAGACTATCTGCATATATCTTGGCATACTCATAATATACGCTGTCCCCGGTATGTTTCCATTCTTCCAACATGGATTTCACTACTAGTCCGTGGGTATATCCCCAGCGTGGTTTTTTAGCTTTTTCAATCATCCAGGGTTCGGGGAAACGTTTTATTTCGGAGCGTGCCATGCGTTCACTCCATTTTTCCGTTTCTGTTTTTTGAGGTGCTGCGCAAGCCAGGAAACAAGCAGTTCCACAGGCGACAATCAGTTTCAATAAGTTTTTGTTCATATCGGTCGAGTTATTATTTTCCAATCAATACATATTCTTTTCCTGCTTTGGTAGGTAGGTCGTAGAGGTAAGTCTCTGCAATTTCCACTTTGTTCAAGTTGGCCTTTTCGTTAATCAATGGCTCCGGAATGGTGGGGACTGCATAAAGAGGGTTCGGATTTTCACCTTTGGCACGCTTCAAGCCATTCCCGGTTAATGGGTTGAGCGAACGTAAACGACAATTTCCTCCCTTATAAGATTTGACAACCAGTCGGCTAACTTTCCCGTTTTTCCAACTCAAATCAAGTTCGAAACCTCCACGGGCAATGATTCCTTTGATAGAACCTTCTTTCCAAACGGTAGGCAGTGCGGGAAGCAAATATATAAAACCGTCGTAGCTTTGCATCAACATCTCTGCAATGCCTGCGGCACAACCAAAGTTTCCATCAATTTGAAATGGCGGATGCGCATCGAACAGGTTAGGGTAGGTGCCTCCTTTTTTCTTTTCATTGCGTACGAGAGTCAGCTGGTCAGTTATCAACTTGTAGGCGTGGTCGCCATCAAGCAGGCGTGCCCAAAGGCAAACTTTCCATCCCATGCTCCACCCGGTCGACGGGTCGCCACGGTGAATCAGAGAAGTACGTGCTGCATCAAATAATTCAGGAGTACGGTAAGGGGAAATCTGATTGCTGGGGAAGAGTCCGTACAAATGAGAAATGTGACGGTGTACGTCCTTCGGATCATCCCAGTCGAACATCCACTCTTGTAATTGCCCCCAATGTCCCACCTGCATGGGAGCCATTTCTTTGAGACGTTGTGTCAGATGAGAGGCAAACTCCAGATCTGTATCCAGTATTTGAGAAGCAGATATAATTGCTGTCCAAAGATCGAAAATCAATTGGTTGTCCATGGTGCATCCGGCAGCTGTAGTAGCTTTCCCGTTACTTCCCGAATGTACATTCTCCGGTGAATTACTGGGGCAGACTACCAGCCAGTTGTGTACGGGTTCTTTCACCATAATTTCATCAAAGAAACGTCCGGACTCTTTCAGTATCGGATAGACAGAACGCAGGAATTCCACATCTCCGGTGTATAGATAACGCTCCCAAAGATGTCGGCAAAGCCATGCGCCACCACTGGGCCACATACCCGAAGGAGCTTTGTCAACTGCTCCTGTAATACGCCATATATCCGTGTTATGATGCAACACCCATCCGTTGGCTCCATACATAATCTTAGCCGTCTCTTTTCCTGTGTTACTCACTTCTTTTATCAGACGGAATAACGGTTCATTCAGTTCACTTAGATTCGTTACTTCCGAAGGCCAGTAATTCATTTCCAAATTGATGTTACAAGTATATTTGCTATCCCAGGAAGGGAATAATTTGTCATTCCAAATTCCTTGTAAATTGGCGGGTTGTCCTCCCGGTTGGGAAGAACAGATCAACAAATAACGTCCGAATTGAAAATAGGTGGCAACCAGATGTGTGTCATTGGTGTTTTTGAAATTCTCCACACGCTTATCGGTGGTTACATTCGCATATTGGTCTCGTCCCAAATCAAGAGAAACGCGTGTCAGATATTGTCGGTAAAAATCAACATGATTCTTCTTCGATTCAATGAACGGATGAACCATTGCTTTCGCCAAATAGTTCTTTGCCCGCTCTGTCTGATTACCGGTGATATCTTGATAGTTGTTGAAATTAGTTGCAATGGATACATAGATAACCGCTTCGTCGGCTTTCTCAACAGAAAGTATTCCATCGGCACAAGCTATTTTCCCACCTTTATTTTTAGCAGTCAATCTGCCTTGAAATTCTACTTTCCCTTTCAATCCTTCATGCAAGGAAGAGACTCCCGAGAGTGTCACACAGTTTCCCTCTTCAGAAGCGATCATAACATCCTGGTGAGGGGAAGTGAGTTGTGCATTGAAAGTAATTTGTCCGGGACGATTGGCGGTCAGTCGTACCATTACTACCTGATCGGTGAATGAGGTGATCGTTTCGCGTTGATACTGCACTCCGTCTACTTCATAACGTACGATTGCACGTGCGGAATCCAGACTTAATTCCCTGTAATAATTGGAATAACGTGTATGACCTGGAAAAGCGATTCGCAGGTCACCAAAACTTTGGTATGGCATTCCTGAATTAGTCTTTGCCATTACCTTTTCTGTGGCCAGTGTCTGAGCTTCAAGGTATTTTCCGGCAAAGACCAGTTCACGCACTTTCGGAATATATTCCAGTGCATCTGGATTGGCGTTATTATTGGGACGTCCCGCCCAAATGCTTTCTTCGTTTAGTTGTATTTGTTCTGTGCCTGGTGTTCCATATACCATGGCCCCCAAACGACCATTCCCAAGGGGTAATGCCTCGGTCCATACCTGTGCGGGACAGTCATACCATAGCTTGTATTCGGGTACAGAAGACTTCTGTTCCTGCGCCTGAATACAACCAATGGACATCGTGACGAACAGATATCCGATTAATCTCTTTTTATTCATTTCCTTCCAATTGCTTTTATACTTTTATAAAAGGACGATTGAAAGGGATTTTTGTACCCACTATGCAGGCAGTAAGAAAGGGAGAAGACTAAAAATAAGTTAGCAAACTTAAACACAGTTCTAAAGCCATTAAAATAGATGAATTTCGACAAACAAACAGATATACTGATTGTTGTCACATTGAATCATTCGTTTTTTTATTCACCTAAAAAATACAGATTATGGCAAAGAATTCTCCCGATGAAGGAAAAAACATCAAAATGGTAGAAAAGCAGGCGGTTGAAGCCTCTATGATCAACCTCAAAGAGTACCGGGCAAAAAGGCAATTCGGTAAAACACCGGAACCGATGGCGGATACGGTGGAAACTCCCAATCGAATGCCTGTTTTTGTTGTTCAGAAGCATGATGCCAGTCATTTTCATTTCGATTTTCGTTTGGAAGTGGATGGAGTATTAAAAAGTTGGGTGGTGCCTAAAGGACCTTCCATGAATCCAAAAGATAAGAGGTTGGCCATAGAAGTAGAAGACCACCCCTTGAGTTATGCGCACTTTGAAGGAGTTATACCGGAAGGTAACTATGGAGCAGGTACGGTGGAAATATGGGATAGTGGAACCTATGCTTACGTTGGTAATAATCGTAACATTTCCGCTGCTATTAAAAATGGAATACTTGAATTCAAGTTACACGGGCATAAACTCAAAGGGCTATTTGTCCTTATACATACCAATATGGATGATCAGGATAAAGACTGGCTGTTGATAAAGAAAGATGATGTATTTGCGGCCACTCACGTTTACGATGCAAAGATTATTCCGTCTTATGATGAGGTATTCCTGTAAACTATGATCTGACAGTACTTATCAGAAGTCTATTATTTTCAAATTATATACGCGGCTTGATAATTCTACTTATTTCATTATTCTAATGATTAAGTGGAACTATATGCTCGTGTGGTTGTATTGTTTTGTGATAAAATATTTTACAATTACTATGTTTTACCAAATAAAATGATGATTTTAGAATCTATCCCTTGATATTTCGGTAACAAACGATATTGTTACCACTTTTGATAGAAAACACCCATTGCTTTTGTTAGAATCTACCTCATATGTGGACGTTGAAAAGTTTATACTTGTGCCGGATTTAGACACGTTAAAAGGTCATCAAACGTGTTTTGCTGAAAATGTAAGTATTAATCAAATCCTATATAAGTATGAATGATTGTTACCTGAGTTTATTATTAAACTTTCGCGCTTTACTTTCTATAGATAGTGGAGCCAATTTAGTAAACAGTAAACAAGCTATTGGCGTAATTTTGCCTGATTTATCATTGCTTGGTTATGCAGTTCCCGTAGAGAGTTTCGGCATTGGGCTATTTCTTGTTTTGTTTGCGTATCTTACGGTAGAGTATAATGTCCAGTTGTTGTCACATGAAAAACTTAAGATAGCTATGAACATGCTCCATACTACGCATACCCCGTTGATACTATTACGAAATCAATTGGAAGAACTTAAAACCGGTAATCTTCCCGAATCGCTTTCCCAACAGGTAGAAGAGGCATTGGGATATACCGAATGCATTATATATTGTAATCAGAATATTGTAAGGCTCAATAAGGTAAACAAAAAAATACTTCCTAAGACATCAACAGTAAATTTGGAACTCTCTTCTTATATTACTTCTATTGTTAATCAATGTCGTCCCTATGCTGATTCGCGCCGTATACAACTGACTGTCAGCGAATGTTCGGATTGCGTCAGTTGCAGGATCAATGAGGACATAATGACGGCAGCGCTTCAACATCTTATAAGCAAACTAATTTTGGCTTCCGATTTAGGCTGTTGCATATCAATCAATATAACACATACAATAGATTCCTGGCAGTTGCAGATTACTAATTGTGAGATAGCAGACAAAAGAGTAGGGAAAATGTTTCCTTTTATTCCGGTCATATTTCCCATATATGGGTATAGTGATTTGTGGACTGTAAGAAAAATCATTCGCCTGCATGGTGGAAAAATAAACGGATATAGACATGGCAAATCATTTGCTTTCCAAATTGTCATTCCAACAGATTGTCATTGCCGGAATCAGGAATGTTCGGCTATCAAACATTCTTCAACAAATACGAAGAATAAGGCTAAAAAATCTTCTGAAAGTGATAAAGATGGTATCCCGAATACTAAAACAAAAGATACATCCCATATCTTATTGGTAATGGCGGACGGGGCATTCAGGAATTATTTAAGGAAAGCTTTATCGCGGTATTTTCAGATTTCAGTTTTGGAGGATCCTGATTTGCTGAAGGATACAGTAGTCCGCCAAAATCCTGATGCTATAATTATTGACGATAATGTAAACGGAACAAATGGAGATGCACTTAGTTTTCGGATCAAAACAGATAAAATGATAGGGTATATACCGGTCGTTCTTTTGATAAGGGCCTTTGATAACGAAAGTTATTTGTCTCATTTAGGAAGTGGGGCGGATCGTCTGGAATTACGAACAGAAAGCATTTGCAGGCTAAGGGCAAACATACGTATGCTTGTAGAAAACCGCATGGTCTTGCGTGAACGGGTCAAATTGTTTTTGTCGGATGCTGTTTTTCCAATGGTCCCCACCAAAGAAGAAATGGAAACAGAAAATACGGATCAGATATTTATGGATAAAGTCAATAAAATCCTGGAAAAGAACCTCTCTACTGATAAATATACAATAGATAAATTAAGTATCGATATAGGAATGAGCCGTACTGCTTTTTATAGCAGGATACGAGAGATAACCGGGAATCCTCCGGAAAATTATATCTATTCGTTCAAAATGGACAGGGCGCTTAAACTGCTAGCCTCCCAACAGTACACTGTTTCGGAAATTGCAGGAATGCTGGGATATTGTGATGCTAAATATTTTGGAAAGAAGTTCAAAGACTTCTATCATGTATGTCCTACGGATTACATTAAAAGTATTATAGGGTAAAAGAATATATAGTACATATTTTCAGTTTAAATGATATAAACTAAAATATGTACTATATTCATTGTAAATATTAGATAGAGAAGAACATATAGCTTTGCTAATTAAAGGAAACCTATCAAGTATTTGAACTTAGACTAAAATAATGTGTTATATAACAATATACGATTCAATCTGATATATAGAAAGACCGTTCTAAAAATTCAATCATTTCATTTTCGTGTTCTTTAGCCAATTTCATTGTCCAATTTTGATAGTTAAAGTCAGCGAGTTTACACATTAAAAACATCTTAATGCTTTGCAGTGATTTGTTGCTGATTTGCTCATGGATTCGGGCAAACTTTATTTGTATATGGTCATTACTTTGTTGTGAATTGAAACTTTGAGAAATCATGGCAAGATTGCCAAATGAATGTACAGCTTCTTCCTCCCATTCTTCATTGTGTGATTCGTCTTGAGGATGCAGATGTTCAATAGAACGATTTCTCCGAAACACATAGTGCTCTACAATCTTCTGTTCTTCTTCATTGAAGAAAGTGCTGCGTTGTTCCCAAAGGTAATAGTCTAAACGCCAAAACCAGTACCTAATGTTACCGGATGCTTTATATGAAAGATCTTTTCTGGCAGGTAATACGCCGTGACGTTCATTATCTTCTTTTTTAAGGAATGCGAGCATCTCTGCACAGGACTGGAGTTCGTCTTGCTCTAATTTTCTCAAATAAGGTTTAAGCCAATTGTAGAAAGCCTCCGTTGAAACGTAAAGCATCGATTGGTATTGCTTTAATTTATCATTATCATCCTTTGGACCTTTCAGAATTAAACTGTAATTACCCTGCCCATCCTTGATATCTCTTCTAATCGTATAATAATCAAGCAGTAGCCGGTAATAAAGCATTTTCTCGTAAAATTCCCCTGCAGTGAAATGCGTTTTCAGAGCATCAAACTTCTCTATCAGTTTATCCGGTTGATAATGACTGGCTGGTTGCTCGCCGCCAGTACACACATCAAGCACCAAAAGAAGAAACTCCGGAAATGATATAATACTGTTTTCGCCATCTTCATAGCTATTCTGTTTAAACTCTATTTTTTCAGGTTGAATCACATCTATAGAATACTCCTCCTCGTCATCGAGAGACGTATATCTGCACTTTTCTAAAACTTCATGAAATAGTTTCTTACGACAAAGACTTATAGCTTCTTCATAAAATTGTCGGTAACAAGCCTCGTCCTGGTTTTCTTCCTTCGCAATGATAGGATGATCCATCATGGAGGTCAGATTCCAAATATGCGTCAAGTAATCCTGTTCCTTTTCTCCCCGCATCAGTTGCACTTTGAGAATCTCATGCTGTTCTAGTCCTTTTCCTTGTGCATTCATCGCTTCAAAATATTTATTCAGCGAAGTGGTATCTGCAAGATAGCTTGATGGCAAGTAAGAAAAGAAAAATGTCAATCGTGTGAAAACCTGTTGCACAAACTCAATCCGTTTCTCCTGAGTATTAAAATTGGATTCTAAGAAACCAGTTATAGCGGCGAGTCCCTCTTCCATATTCTTATTGACATATGCTTTAGTCGGATAGCCTTTGATCTTGCTCTTTATATATGCCTTATCATCGCTTCTCGCTATGAAATTAAGGCGATTACCATCCATCAAGAAACCGGACCATTTATCATCATATTCCTTAAAAATGATGGCAAAAAGAGTTATGACAGTAAATCGTTGCTGACCGTCAATTAAGTCATAATGATTTTTCATATCAATACAAGTAAGCATACCGAGATAATATGGCTCATCGGCAGGCATCTTTGCAAAATGCTCTTTTAGATCAAAAAGAAGTTTGGTAACCTCTTTCCTTTTCCATGCAAATAAACGCTGGTAAAGCGGAATAGAAAACTTAAACTGGCTTGTTGCAATAAGTTCCGGCGTATATTTATTCTCCATATTCATTGTTTCTCTTTTCGATTATTGTTTTATCCGAAAAATCATTCAGCTCACAGAAGATACGTCTTAAACATCTATAGAATCGCTCTTTGATGTCACCTTCTTGCTCCAATCCACTAATCCTGATATAAGGAATGGCTTCGGCAAAAAAGAATGTGGGCGAAGATGCCTGATCTATCATCATTATAATTTCTGAATCTTTTGCGAATTCACGAATCTTATAAAAGATGGCACGCGTGGCACTATATCTATGCTGCGCCATGATTCCGGCAATACAGAACAACGCTTCAGATAAATATTGATGCCCGAATTTTATAAAATAACCGAACATGAGGCTTTCTATAATATCGGCATATTTCCAATGGGACTCCCATTGAAGGTGATTCCTTAGTAGCTGTATTTGCCTGGTACGGATAAACTCCTTGTATTTATCTACAAAAATAGAAGTGTATGCAAAGAAATGCGAACCACCTTGGATTTTCTCATAGAAATAGAATTTTTCTCCAAAAGCAGGAATACTGGACATAATACGGGCAGCCGAAAACTCTTCCTTTACCTTGCGTGGCTGAAATTCCTCCACATTATGCTTCCGCATCCATTTTCTTAATCTGAAGAGATGTACTCCCAAAGTATGGGTAAGATATGAATCTCCATTGTTGTCACATTCTAATGAGAGATCATTCCACCGCATAGCAAGATGTTCTGCCTGATCCTCAATGTTTAGATAGCGTAGATGGTGCGCTTTTAACAAATCATAGTCTGAAAGCGATACACCCTTTGAATTCTGATTTGAGAAGAATGTATATGCCAGATCGAGATTGCTATCATTAAGAATTAGTACAGAGAAAATCAGGTGATGGGACAGACGTTCCAACATAGTTGTGTCTGTATTTCTCTGATTGAGAGTTCTAATCAGTGCTTTGTTATTGGCCACATGGAGACGTGCGTCTTTTGATATGAATTTTTGTTTAAGCAAAGGCATCTGCCCCGTATATCCTAACTCGCGCATAATAAGCGTTAAAGTGACAAGGCGTTGTTGTCCATCAATTATGTTGTAAAGAGTGCAATCATTCACAGTTCTTCTTTGTAAGATGATAGATCCTAAATGATAGTCACTGTTGTGGGGCATTTCAAGCAAATTGTCCCAAAGGTCTGTAACATTTTTATCTTCCCAGCAATAGGTTCGCTGATAATCGGGAATAACCAAATTGGAAGAAAATAAATCTTGCAAATTTTTGGTTTCCAAAACGACCTTTTCTTGAGAATTGGTAAGTTCTTTAAACTCTAATTCCCGTGTGTATGGGCTGGAAATCTCATTCTTTCTGTGAAGATTGAATTTATCAATACAATCCGTCAGCAACGGATCGAAAAACATTATCAGCTTCTGGAATGCATTCTTTATGTCCTCCCAATTATTGATTGTAATTTCAATACAGCATCGTCCTTTACATTTTCCCCATTGATGCCATGATAAATCAGGATTGCTCTCTGTCTGCTTCTGTAAATAACGTAAAAAACGCATATAGTCGGTTTGAGTATAGCGTCCTTCTATATGAAGTTCAACTAACCCATTCCATTCATTATCTATACGATATTCATAGTGAATAGAAGAGTCATTTACTGGAGTTGAGATTTGGATATATCTGTTATACTGCCAGGTTCTTGAAGGGAATACTCCATGGAGTTTTTTATCTACCCAAAAACCTTTCAGATAATTATATAAGTATTGGTCTATGTTACAATAATTAGCCATATTTATTTAATCGCTTGCTTCACAAGGCTCATGATATATTCTAAATATTTAGTATCCGAGATT
The DNA here is from genome assembly GCA_900557355.1 of uncultured Bacteroides sp. Lineage (GTDB taxonomy): Bacteria > Bacteroidota > Bacteroidia > Bacteroidales > Bacteroidaceae > Bacteroides. Next base: position 39,618 of record USSR01000001.1, on the reverse strand, counting down.
TTGAGTTCATAATCTCCATTGCCAAAATGTCCGACAGTTGAAATATCCCTTGTTAATTGCTTGCTATCTTCTAAATGTCCTTTGGCTACATTTATAGTAAGCTTTATTCCATTTTTCTGGATTTCAAGTGCACAAATATGGCTGTTGGCCTTTTTGAATGAAACATACCATTTTTGTGGTTTAACTTCAATTTCTGTATTCAAATTAAGAATTGCATTCTTATAACTCTCGTATAATTCTACTACATCGTCAGATTTTCCTTTTAACAAATTTTCCTCGGAATATTCTTTAATTTTCTCTGTCACTTCTTTAAATTCCGGACTATTTTGCATCACTGTTTTAATGCTTGCCGATGCGTGACTTTTGCGAATAGGAGTGATGGAAACACTATCATTCTCATAGCGCTTCACTTCCCATAACTCAATGGATAAATCTTTGAAATTGACAGCCTCTCGTTGGTTAGGCGTGAATCCTTGTGAAACAAAAACGACTTTTGTCTGCGACCAGTCCACATCATTCCGTTTCAAGTTCCTAGCTTGTGTTTCATTATATTCCAGAATAAAATCAGCCTGGTTTTGCAGCATTAGGCTTAGGTAAGTAAACCCTTGATCTATGACACTGGAGTTTCTTTCCCTCTTATATTCAATGATAACAAAAGCCTTCGATTGAGGATCAAAGGCAAGCGTATCAATACGGCGGTCTTTGATCGTAAATTCGGACTTTATCATTTCAAGTCCCATGATTTCGGACATATTGGTTTCAAACATGCGTTGAATATCTCTTTCCAATTTAAAAGGCTTTTCCTTTATTTCAGAAAAGACGCCTGAAGTATTATATTTGTAAAGTGCCATAATTTTATTTTGAATTGTTTATTGCTGTAAAGGTAAGAAATTTTTTGATATTGCTATTTATTTATCCGAATTCTCCTTCACTATTTTTTCTCCATATTTGACGAACTGGCGGTCAATATAGAAGGGAACACTTATAGTGGATGACTAATTTATACGTTGCTCACCTTGCCCAACTTGCCCTTTATGAGCTTTAGTTGATATTTCAATAACAATGATATTGTAATAATTTACAAATATGGCATCGTAAAACTAAGCTTATAAAATCTTTCGTATCCTTTTATTGGAGTAGCTTTATAAAGTAGATGATCAATACCATCTAACGACTCCAATTGAGCACAATCGTCAAAAGTAAAATCATCTTCATTTTTATGTTCATTGTCGATCATTTTTTCTGGATATATAATAAGGCAATCCACAACATTATTTCCATTGCATCCCATAGCTTTAAGAATTTTACTATCTCTAGCATATGCGGAGATCTGTCTAATATCTTCAACAATTCCCCCATTACTTCCATCGTATTGTGGTTTATACTTTGTGTCGATAACGATTTTTTTATTTGTATCTACAAAATCTACAGCAGTTCTCCAATATCCTGCTACTTGAAATTTTATGGCATCTCCATATCGTTCATGAAGTTTGGAATATATATATACCTCATACAGTCGTGACATATCAATCCAAAAGGCAGGGATGAAATCTGTACTGATTTTAGTTTCTGATATTGAGTAGTTGAACTTACGCAATATCATTTTTGCAATACGTATCCCTTCCGAGTACTCTTTGTAAATTTTGTTATTGACTATGGATTTCAGTTCATACAATTCAACATCTTCGGAAATTTCTGTAAAATAGGTTTTGATATTGTTTATTGTTGATCTAAGGGTTACGAATGATTTGTGAGTAGAGAGGCTGTTTATATACGATTCAGCATAAATTAAAGCCTTTTTTAGGATTCTATTTTCCAAATTGTCTACTGTATATTCTTGATATTGACAATATACACGATCCTCTCTTCGTGGAATTACGTTTTGTTTAATGTGTTGAGAAATATTTATCTTACCTTTAATCTTGGATTGTAGATTTTCGTTTTTCATCACGTATGCTTTCTTCAATCCTCGCTTGGTGATTTTTTTAAGCAAGGCAATGAAATGAATTACTATTAAAGGCGTTATTTGATTATTGAATACATTGGTTTTTATTGGTTTAGAATTAAAGTTAATGTCGTAAAATTTAGAAAAATATTTTGCAGATGGTTCAAACTTTAATGCACAAACAAACATTTCGATAAAATCAAGATTAGGTATTTTGGGAGTTACAACCACTGCATGGTTATCGGTTAGCCACTCTGCCCCAATATAGTAACTAGCGCACAATGTTTGGGGGTGAATCCCTAAATATTTGGGAGCACACTCATAACTGGTTTCACAGAAATCAATATTGAGTTCTTTTATTCCTTCAATATGGTTACTGTCAAATCCCTTGTGTTCAACTAAAGATATTATGTCTGGAAGAGTGTTCATTTTGTTGTCTCAAATAAGTTTACCCACTCTATTCCTAATGATTTGCGTTCTTCTTCTCTAAGGACTATAATACCGTCTTTTTCATACTCTTTGAGCAGTGGAATAATCTCATATTCAAGCTTCATCTTTAAGGAACTCTTATTTTTAGCCATAAAGTAGCTATGACCAATCATAATATCATTGATGTCAAATTCTGGAGATATGTTAGTGTTTACAAATTCTTCTATCTTTTCAAATAAGTATAAAGCGATTTCTTTTGTTCCACTTTCAATATCTTTGGTTGTGCTATAATAGGAAGTGATTGCATCTTTATTGGCAGTTAAGGTATAGAATGCAAAACGTCTTCTAATAGCATAATCAATATGTCCGACACTCCTGTCGGTTGTATTCATTGTTCCAATTATATATAGATTTGAAGGAACACTAAAATTTTCCTCATTTGAATAGGCCAATCTTACTTTTATTGGATGTTCACCTCCAGCTCTTTTATCGACTTCCAATAGCGTTATTAGTTCTCCAAATATTTTAGAAATATTTCCTCTGTTGATTTCGTCTATAATGAGAACATAATTCAAATCGTTATTTTGTGGTTTATATGGTTTTACTCCATATTGATCCATTAAATAATCGCAAATGCCTCTTACATAAGATATGTTATAGATATTATCTGTCTTACCTCTATAATAATCCTTGATAGACTCAATATTAGCTGGAAAATCTTTACCTTCTTTAGCATTACTATTATTCGACCTCACTCTAAAAGTTATGCCCCCTCTGTATGTAACAGAAAATCCTACGTTACTTTTGGTTTTAGCTGTAATAGATTCTTCAGAACATGCCTCTTTTAATTTTTCTATTGCTTGTTCAAGAGCATTGAGACTGCCTTTTTGTTCTGCACTTTTACATATTTTTTTAAATATCCCATCTTTCACTTCATAAATCATATTATCAGTATCTACAACAGGCTTTAATCCTTCGATAAAATCTTCGTAGTCCATTGATTGGTGAAAGGTTGTGAAAAATATGCGCTTGTCATTGATCAATTTATCATATTTCTCCATGATTTCTTTATGATCATTTGGATTAAATGTTTCACCAATCAACGAAAGAGCTACCGAAGCCGTAATATAGGTTTTTCCGGTACCCGGTGCGCCTTGAAGAATGATTTGTTTCTTTTGTTTTAGTATATCAACGATCTTTGTTGTTTCCATTTTGTTGAGAATTTGTTTATACCAATTATTAATTATATTCCATGAATTTGAATTTGAGCTTTTATAAAGAGGGGACAATGTTCCCTGAGACTTGAAATTCACCTTACCTTTTTTCCAATAATCTAAAACAGTTACATTCCTAAAATTTGAGTTTCCATACTTTTCTTTTAACTTATCATCTTTGTAGCTTTCGCTAGTGACTTCACACAGTGCAATCGGTAAGTTCCCTTTTCTGACCATTACAATATCCCCGATCTTTATTGCTGACTTAAAGTTTTCGCATTGATTATTAGGGTCAGTCCATTCTCCTGTTCCGATAACAGGACAGTCTTCTTGTAACATATCTTTTGGATCAATGATCCATCCCTTAGCATTACCTTCGGGCATATGCATTTGTATATGCCAGTATGTGTCTTTCATATCTTTTAAATTATATACCAAATTCTTGAATGTAATTCTCGAAGTTACATCTAAACATCATTGTGTATTGAGCAGTTTTATTTAATTTTTCATTCAAAGCATCTCTGAATTTTGTTTTGCTATCTGTTTCATTAGGTGTTCCCCTATCTCTTTCGTAAATATTCATTAAGGCTTCAATAGCAGTATATGAGTCTCTTCGCATTTCTTCAAGATCTCCTCTGTTTAGGTCTAATTCACGTATAGTTATATCACCTTCCTGTGTTTTATGAGTTACAGTCGTTTTTCTAAATGTAATGTGAATAGCAGGATCTACTTTACTTGGATCTATGAATAACGGTTTTTCCTTTGAAATATTAAAACTTCTTCTCGGATTACATCTGTTTGCTGTATTTTTTAATGGGAAGAGATTCTTTTTATATCGCCTGTTACATCGTTCGCAAGCAAACAATAAATTTGACCAATCATATGCCAGCCAAAAATATCCAGGTTTGTGAAACATGTCGCTATTGTCTTGTGAATATCCCTGTTTGGGGCGAAAATGTTCAACATCTCCCGATGATATATGAGTAATCCGAGATTCACAAAAACAACAGCATTTCTTTTGGAGATTTATAAGTGCGTTTTTTACATCATCATGCCCATAAATTTTTTCATCAATATTAAATGAATCTGCGACAGTATACTTTTTTGTAGTTCTAGTAGCAGGTGTGTCAGATGTATATTTAGCTTTGTTCGCTTTATATTTAGCCGTATTTTTCTTTGTTTCTTCCACTCCTCTAGTTGTGAGTATATTAGGAATAGGGACACTCGATTTGTCTATATACTTCATTTCTTACTCTCCTCCTTAAATCTTTTTGCAGCTTTATGGATAAATACCATACTTTCCAATTCCGTCAACGTCTCTCCAGTTGGCAAGAAGCCTAATTCGTTTTCAAAATTCAACAATTCAGCCTTATCGTCTTCTGATAATTCGCCTTGTCTTATTATAGCCAACCTTTTATTCATAAAGTCATCGATACTGCTAGGTCTAGTACTTTCGAGTCCGAAATAAGGACTCATCAACACTTGATCAATACGCCAGTTTTTAATTGTACTATTGGCAATATCAATTATTATTTTTCCGTTATCATTATCTTTTCTGAAGAGTAGAATGTCTACTACATTATCTTCGTAGGCTTGGACAAGGAATGGGCTGTGTGTCGATATAAACATATGTCTATGTTGACCGTCTCCTATGTTATCTAACAGCAACTTAATAAAGTTACGTTGCCATTGGGGATTAATATGAGTATCTGGTTCATCAATTAAGTATAAAACTTCTTCATTGTCATCTCTAAGAATCGCCATTAATCCAAGTACGCTTATTAGTTGTTGTTCTCCTTCGCTTAATGCTGTAAAATTATAGTAATCATCATCCCCTGTTTTGCTGATTTCTAATTTAAGTTCATCTAAAACGCCTATACTTGAAGCAGCTTCAAGGGCGTCAAAGAAGTCTAAAGGATCTGGAAATACAGCATATATTTTATCAACAAGAGTATCATAATTCATTAATTGTTCATTGATAGCTAAATACTCTCTATTATTATCTTCATATATTACACATGATTGTGTACCTAAATATTCAAACAATAACACCCTTAAAAGAGAGTCAATAGAGCCTTTTATCCCCCAGAAAATATTAATATCAGTAAACTTATTATAGTCATTCGTGCTAAGTATTTCTCCTTCGTAATATTCTAAAGTTGCCTTGTTCTTTTTAAGCTGATTAAGTTTTGCAAATGATGGTGATTTAAATATAATCTCAAACCCTATCATTTCATCAATTCCTAAAATATCGGTTAGAATTTGGTCTGCAACTTGCCTGATTCTTGAGTGATCCCAATACACTGCAAGAGTGAATAGGATTAATTGGCTGTGTTTATTTTCAGAGAAGAATATATTGCGCAATTTCTTATTAATACTCCCATTTCTGTATGCACGTTGTTGAGTCTTCTTTTCTTTTAATGTGTACTCGTTTAATATTTTTTCAAGGCGTTTATTATCTCCTGAATAATAGCCCATTATTCTATCTGGTAGAAAAACATTGGAATTCCCCTTAAACTCTGCAAACGAAATTTGTTGGTATTCTTCTGTATCATGCTTTACACGTATTTCCAATTGATCATCGTGATAGTCAATCTTTAGCTGATGTCCTCGACATTCATATTCAATAATGTAGTCACTAAGTTCACTTTTGTTCGCTGATGCTATAAACTCTTTCCTCTCTCTGATAGTGTATAGGTCTTTAAATATAAACGTAAAAATCTCTATCAGATTTGATTTTCCAAGTCCGTTTTGCCCTACTAACAACGTGATGAGATCTGCATTGAAGTTTATATTAACATTGTGCAGATTTTTATATTTGGAGGTTTTAAGCGATTTTATTCTCACAAGTTTACTTCTTTTTGATTGATTTTTGGAGTTGTTCTATCTCACGGAGGAGGTCAGCAGCGTTGCCATCAGTTGGTAATTGCTCGACTAATTCACCTTTGAATGCTTTATGCAAGAGGACTTGAGGTAGATTGTCTAATTTTGTTTTTAGCATTTGAAACTTTTGCTCAATTGTTTTTAATTTTTCAAATAGTGATTGTACTCTGCTTACTATTTCTTCTTGCTCTTTTTTAGGCGGTAAATATATAGGTAATTTATTGATCCTTGCCAATGCCAACTTTCCTTGTGCAGCAGATTTAATTGATTCTTGAATATTCTTCTGGCATATTGAAGCTCTGAGCCATAAACTCAAATAATGAGCATACAAATCCTGATGCAGTAGTGTTATTTTAGCTGCATTTTCTGTTAAGTTTGCATTATTCATCGATTCTGGAATTATCCCGGCATCTCCAATCTTAGCACCAACGATTGTTATGTAGACATCATCAGTCTTTACTATATAACTTTTAATTTTTTGCTGTGTCTCAGGCAAAAGATACATCATATTTTTTGTCAATACTGTACCTTCTTTTAGATCTCTTGCTCTGATATATGGGAATCCTGTATTTTGCTCAACTAATTCCTCGCCAGCAGGTAAACGCTTGCCTCCCTTGACTTTTCCTACATTTTCAATAGTAGAATATATCCAAGTGTCAGGAATGTCTTCAGAATCATATTCTGAATCAATAACTTCAACAATGTCACATACATCGAATACCTTTTTTTGTCGCCACTTTTCGGTGAGTTTGCCAGTAACAGCATTAGTAAGGATTTGTTGGCGAATTTTTTTGATTAGCTCAGGGATATGGTCAGTTGCTTTTCTGATAGTCTCTAACCGCCCGAAAAGTATATCCAATTTATCTGCTATCCGTTTCTGCTCTGCCAAAGGTGGCAAAGGAATAGTAATTTGTTGATATTCTTTGATTTTTAAATTTCTAAGATTATTGCTACCTCCTTGTAGCTCAATTGTACCTCCTATAATATAGAAATAGTGTAGATAATAGTTTATGTATTTACTATCTACAGGCTTAAATGTTCTTACTAGTCTGAAAAAATTAGTACATACTGTTGGATATAGAAACTTGTTGTTGATAGAGTCTTCATCAATATATAGCGTTCTTCCTACAGGTTGATCAGGACCTCCTCCAGAAATCTCGACAAGTATATCTCCTTTATTTAACTTCCGTTTTTCAATACTTGTATTTTTAAGCCTTCTAAGAGCTGCTGTATTACCTTTGTTTTTATTCCAGTCTCTTATTTCACCGCCACGAATACAATAAACTAAAGAAGAGTCTTCAATAACTTTCTCGGAATCATACCCCCAGTCACCACCAATTATAAAACTAATCAGGTTTGTAAACTTTGTTTCACTCCAATTATTTGGCAATCGTTTCTCCATTATTTCAACTCCTTTAGCATTAAATCCAACTGAGAAAGAATGGTTGTAATCTCATCTTTTGCCTCTTGAATAATATCTTTAGGGTCACCAAGAGTTGCAGAGTCCTGCAAACTGCTATCTGCAATTAATCCTAAATCTAAACTATCACCCTTTTCGGCTATCGTTTTGCGTGTGATGCACTGCCAACGCTCATCTTTGACAGCTGCACGCTTAGTATGATCGATCGTACCATCGAATTCCTTGACCACATTATCGGCGGAAATTCCTCCCGTGTAGGCATAGATAAAGTCACGGAAAGCCTCTTCCGTGAAAGGGGTACGTTTGCCATATGCTGGCGCATTGGTGCGCATATCGTAGAACCAAACCTTTTTAGTATTTCCAGTCTCTGACGTTCCTCGTGTAAAAAATAACACATTGGTCTTTACACCTGCCGCATAGAATATACCAGTAGGTAGACGTAAAATGGTATGTAGATCGCACTTATCCATTAAGTCACGACGAATTTTTTGCCCATCGTTATCCTCAAACAAGACATTGTCTGGCAATACAACTGCTGCACGTGCTTTGCCATCCTTTTTTAAACTACGGTAGATATGTTGCAAAAAATTAAGCTGTTTATTACTTGTCGGAAAGGTGAAGTCATCTCGTGTTGGGAGCTCTCCACCTTTTTTTGTTCCAAAAGGAGGGTTTGCCAACACACCATCAAAGCCAATCAGTTTTTTGCCTAAGTCAGTTAAAGTGTCACCAAGTATAATCTCACTTTCCATATCGTGTAGGCGTGCATTCATTAATGCCAGACGATGTGCATCAGGTACAAGCTCAACACCTGAAAAGGCCTTCCTTTTCTGAAAATCACGTACTCTATCATTCCATGTGAATTTATCTGTTTTTTCTTTCAGGTAGTGGTCTGCCGATATCATAAAGCCAAAAGTTCCGGCGGCCGGGTCATTCCAGCGCTCACCAAGATTTGGTACCGATAGTTTAACCATCACATTTATTAAGGGGCGTGGTGTAAAGTATTGACCTGCTCCACTCTTCTTTTCTGTAGCATTTTTTTCAAGCAGGCTTTCATAGATGTCGCCCATCATGTCACGATCACTTTCTTCATACCAGTCAAGTTTATCAATAGCTTGGACGATGGTATTAAAGTTTACAGGTTTACGTAAGCTTGTCGAAGCATTACGGTATATTTCTTTAATGGTATCACTTGAAGTTCTACCACTGACTGATGCTAAAAAATCTCGATATAGAGCAAAAGCTTTATTATTATCAGTCTCACTTACAAATTCCGTCCATCGCCATTGGGCTGGTATCTCATTTGAGAAACCCTTAACATCAGAAAGTTTCAAAAAAAGTATGTACGTCAGCTCGTTAAGATATTGATGGTATGTTACCCCGTCATCGCGAAGTACATTACACTGATTCCAAAGTTTCTGTGCGATTGATTCTGCTGTCATAATTATCTGTTGTTTTATGCACTGTATAGGTATTCATTGATTGTATGTAATACCATATCTAGTTTTTCATTAAAAATCTTGTTAATTCGTATATAGCCACCGTCATTTTTGAAAGGCTCTTTGTCTAAATCCTCTTTTGTGAGTATGGTCTCTGCGATGAGTTGTTTCTCGAAACGATCTATCCACTTAAGCTGAATAGCATTCCAAGATTGCATAGCTTTAACCTTCTGTATTGCCCCTTTTACTCGTTGTTCAGGTGTGACTAGCATTACATCGAGCGCAAACGTTCGAATATAAGCTATTATGTCGGCTGCAATATCTTCGTTTTTGGCATCGTGCCAAGCCTGGTTTAGAGTAGCAACATTAAAGCCCTGTTGATCAAGAATAAGTTTTAGCTCTTTCAAAGACTTACGATCAAGCTCACTAGGTTTGTTGCAGACAATCTTTAAAGCCTCTATCTTTTCTTTATTATTCAAAATATATTCTTTGAAGCTTTCGATATAGTCCTCCGGCTTCTTTGCATTACCATATCCTCGTTCAACTCTACGTAACCTATCTTCGTGTTCAGATAGGAGCTGAGTTTTTGGTCTATATATTCGTTCATCGAGGAAATCCCAAAGCTCCGATGTTCGTCTAATACGTTCAATGCTTGAGGTTATATCCTCTTTACGTAGTTTATGTATAAAATCTTCAGGAGTGTTTCCTTCTGATAGTCGTACAAATTGATCAAGTTTATCGTCTGTTAAATCTCGTTTTTTTCGTTGTAATTTTGCGATAATTTGTTCTATCTGGCGTTTTTTGCGTGTGTCATTGTCGATGTGATCAAATTCATCTATAAGTTGTTTGAATGAAAAAGACGGATTCGAAACAGTTTGCATCTGAGAGAATCCTTTCAAGGCATCATATACACCTACTGCATCATATATTTGGAAATATTCTTTGCCTATTTCATCGCATTTACGTGTAGCTCGTCCCAACATTTGTTCAAACAAAATACGAGAATTAACTCTGCGCATAAATACAAGGTTTGTAATCTGTGGAATATCTACTCCCGTAGTTAGTAGGTCTACAGTTACGGCAATATTGGGATACTTTTCATTACGGAATAACCTTGTAAGTTCCAACGGATCATAGACATTTCCAGTAATCTTACGGATAGCGTCTCTATGTACATCCAAACCTATTGCCTCATATTCTTCAAATAGCATATCGACAATCATATCTGCATGAGAGTCTCGAACTGCAAAGATCAATGTCTTACCTTCACCCTCAGGGTCAATATGTTGCACTAGTTCTTTAATAACAGTTCTATTGAAATTTGGTGTAATAACCCTCTTATTGAATTGTTCTACTTCAATATGTAATTCATCTTCCAGTTCAGCAAGCTCTTCGATAGAATTGGTTTCGGGATCATAGGCTTTAGGTCTCTCTCCCTGCTTCCATACAATCCCCTCCTCGCTCAACTTTGTTTTAATAAGGTACGGGGGCTCGTGATCTACTAACCGGTTGTCTATAACCGCCTCTCTATATGAGTATGTGAATACAGGTGCACCAAAGATTTGTGTTGTATGTAGAGCTGGTGTTGCTGTAAGACCAATAATGTGTGAGTCGAAATATTCAATAACACGTTTATATTGGCTCACATAGTCATCCTGATCACGAAAACTTAAATCGTCATCGTCTAGTTCACGATCAAGATTATACCCTCGATGTGCTTCATCAACAATAATACAATCATAAGAGTCAATAGAAAGCGATTTTTCGTTTTCATCATTGTTATAAAATAGACGCCTGACTAAACCTTGAACTGTGGCAAAATGTAAACGAGCTTCTGCATCAGGTAATACATCTTTCAGAGAACTTACTTTGTATATTTCTGTGAATGTATTAAAATCTTCTACTCTCTTATCCTTAAAGTCTCCGAAAGCTTGCTCAGCAAGTAAACGACGATCAGTTAGAAACAATATACGTTTGAATCTATTAGATTTAATAAGACGATATGCCAGACCGATGGCTGTCCTTGTTTTGCCAGTACCAGTAGCCATCACCAGAAGAGCTCTTTTATCGTCTCCTCCATTTATGATTTTTTGCTCAATAGCTTTTATTGCATTGATTTGATAATCGTAAAGGCTTAACCCGGAAGACTCTGTTAAATAATCATAGCTGCTTGTCATTAACCTCTGATTAACTTCATCTATGTCTCGTTCATATAATTTCTCAAGACCTTCGGGCGAATACCAATCTCGTATTGGTTCTGATTTCTTTGTTGGTTTACGCGTATCGGCAAACCAAATCCCGCTTTTTGTTTTGATTTGCTCAAGATATTGACGCCCATTTGTAGAAAATAGAAAAGGGACTTTGTTGCCACTCCAATTGCCAAGTAGTACAATCCCATCTTGCTCCTCAATTGTACATGAGTATATCTTTGACTGATGAAGGTTGGTTGATATATCTGCAGAGAATCTTTTAGCTTCTACAATTCCATAAAGTGTCGTACCAATAAACAGAGCATAATCAGCTCTAATGCTGCCACATTGCCACTCTGCTATCGCCATATTGCGACCCTTCGCTGGCATTGTGCGATGCGTTCTGAAGTTTAGCGTATGAGTATCACATTCCCAACCAGCCTTACGTAAAGCAGGATCAATAAGCATTATTCTCGTTTCGTCTTCATTTAAGTCTATAAGACTAGCAACGGAAATAGAACGTTTACGACGTCCTTGTTTGGAACTGGCGGAGTTATTAAGAGCAGTAATTTTATCTTTATAGCTCAATACTTGTTCCTCTAAGGATTGTAGTTTGCTGTTTAGCTCATCTATCTCATTATCCGTACTTATGCCAGTAGGCTCATTATAATTGATTTCGGATAATTGAACGTTTTCGTATGTTTCATAAAACCATGTTGAAAGTTTGAAGAGCTTCTTTAATACAAAAAGAGCTTCTTCTTTGCTACTGTTCCCTGTATGTGTAGCACGATTACCTGATTTACGAATTAAGTGTAAGAAGTCTTTTATAATTTCGGGAATTATTTCTTCGTTATATAGTTTATTGATTTTATATACCTGCGTTTCATCTGTTGCGTCTAACTCTTCAAAGCTCCAAATTAAAGCAGTAAGCTTTTCTGCAAATAATCGAGATTTGGTCAACGACGAATTAGGATCAATAGAAATAAGTTTCTCAGCAAGTTCGCCAAGAGTAAACAGATCAGGATATGTAGTCTGTAAAAATGTAAAATTGGAATCCTTCATAATTGTAGGTCTTTAGGATACATGTCAATTGTTTTTTTGAGATCAATCATTGAGGTTCTACCTGCGATATTTTAGCGATTTTGAAGAGTTGTTTAAGCTGGCTTGACAGCGGTTACAAACATAGGCATTAGTTCGACTAAAACTTTCGCTGATCTTCTCTGCAAGTTGCGTTTGTTTAATGCTTTTCTTTTCAAAGACTTCTTTTATTTGGTTCATAATAAATACATTTTGTTATTTGCGTCTGTCATACTACAAAGATATGAAAAATTACGCTATATAAAAGCGAAAAGATGGAGAATGTAAAAAAAACATCTTTTCAGCCAACTGTCACTCTATTTTTTCTCCTCCTTCATCATCTTTCTCCACCTTTGAAACGCCCTCATCAAACTTTCTTCTTCCACTAACTCTACCATATTATAATGTGCGACAAAAGTTTCCATTGATTTTTTGAACATGATGCCGTGGCAGTATTTATTTTCCAGGAGAAATTCATAAAGTTCGGCTTTCATTTCTACTTCCATTGCTTTTTCAATGATAAGTGCACTGTCATGACCTATATAATTATATACATTTGGATTTTTTCCGTTTCTAGGGTGGGGGAGAATAAAGGTGATATTTCCTATTTCGTGCCATGAGGCATTGGGAGGGTGTGGGATGGAAAGTTGGTGGAGGAAGTGGTAGATAGGCTGGGTATCGAGAAGATGGATGGCGGAAAGCGAGGAAGAAAAACGGTCTGGAGGTACGTCGAGGTGATTTTTATAGCGCACATACATGTAAGCCGCTAGATAGGGCTTGATTTGGAAAGTAACTGTAACCATTATTTTTTAGATTTTATTTGTAAAATATTTATCAGAGTAGTGCCGTTTTTAATATTAGCATTTGCATTCATGTGTTGAGAAATTTCTTATAAAAGGAAGGTACGAGAGGATTCTTGTGTAATAATTTGGTTTTCAGATGGTTACATAAGTGGTTTTTGGTTTAAAACCAACGGGTCGTTCCTTTTAAAGGAACGACCCGTTGCACACCGAGGAACACCTCGTTGGTTTTAAAGCAACGAGGAGCTCCTTAAAATCAAGAGATAAAACTATAGTAAATCTCTCAAAAAATTAAAATAGAGTAATAATCTAATCATTTTCAATGTAAAGAAATTGTATCGCTATGTGTTTGAGTGTTTTTATCTGTATAAAGAAATATACCGAGTGTCATATATGAAGAATTTTCAGATAGTAGCTATTTAACATAGTTTAAACGAGACTCTTTTATAATTCTGATTTTATTTTATGTTTAATGTCAATTTGAAATTTAATTATAATATTGATGAAAGGTTTGATAGGAGGTTAATTGAGGAAAAATTGCTATAGATTACTTCATTAAAAGAAAAATCACCAAGTTCTATCAGAACTTGGTGATTTTTTATACTCCATTTATAATAAAATAAATATATAGTTATTAAAATATGAGTTATCTATCTTTTTTTAATTTCATTTATTAACAATTCCTTTTTGGTATCATATAATGGAACAAAAGTATATATTCTTTTTGCAAAAAACAACAAAAAGACATGTTTTTTTTATGGAATCGTCATCTAGTCTGATTGAAAAAGTAAAATCAAGCGACATTTCTTTTATAAATAGCATATTTGATGCAAAAACACAACAAAAGCAATGAATCGTTATTAAGTTCTGATAGAACTTATCGAAGTGTGAAAAGTGAGTTTAATTGTTTTAGGGCTATTTAATAACTTAAAAAGAGATTTATGAAGAAGAAATTAGCGCTGCTATTTGGATACCTTTTTATAGGTATCGGGCTGATAACAGCTCAAACGCAGAAAGTCACGGGGACAGTGATTTTCGATGATGACAAACAACCTGTTGTAGGGGCTTCAATTGTCGTAAAAGGCACTAACTTAGGTACAATAACAGACATAGACGGGCATTTCACATTATTGAATGTGCCGAATTCAGCAAAAATATTGCAAATATCATATATAGGTATGAAAACGGAGTCGGTTCCTGTTCAGCCGACTGTTAGAGTTATCTTAAAGTCTGACACACAGCTGATGGATGAAGTTGTTGTGGTAGGCTATGGATCAGCAAAGAAACTAGGGTCAGTAGTCGGCTCGGTAACAACGGTAAATAATAGTAAGATAGCCAACAGACCGGTGGCTAATGCCGGAGATGCATTACAAGGTCAAGTTGCCGGTTTACAAGTGTTTACCCCTAGTGGAGAACCGAGCGGGAGTGTTGTAATGCGATTGCGTGGAGTCAGTTCGATCAATTCAAATACAGAACCTCTTTTTATTCTCGACGGTTCACCTATATCATCCGGAGCATTTACAGCATTAAATCCGAACGACATCGAAAGCATGACCGTATTGAAAGATGCCTCTTCAACAGCTATATATGGCTCCCGTGCTGCTAACGGAGTCGTGATAATGACTAGCAAGAAAGGAAAAATGGGACAGAAGGCCCGTGTTAGTATCAATGCACAATATGGCTGGTCGAAAATGACAGGAGATAATATAGAGATGATGAACACTGAACAATGGCTTAACCTGCAGGAAATGCTAGATCCGGGAAAAGCATACGACACTACATTTCAAAAACGGAAGAAGTTCTATATAGATAATGGTATATCTACAGACTGGGCGGATGTCTTCTTCGGAGATGCAGCTCCTACCCAACAATACGATGTAAATGTGGTTGGCGGTTCCGAAGGTATCAACTACTACATTTCATTTGGACATTATGATACAGAGGGAATCATGGACGATTCCTCATTGCGCCGTGAGACTTTGCGCAGTAATGTGGAAGTAAAGGTAACCGACTGGCTGAAAGCCGGGATTAACGTGAACCTTTCCTATCAGAAATATAACACGACAACTTTCGGAACGGAAGCTAACAGCGTTTATAATAAAGCGTATGCTGCCCGTATTTATCGTCCTGACCAAACAATAAACGAGATATTGACAGACGAAGAAGGCAACTTTACAGGTTATGGGAAACGATTGGACTATTTTGACGATATGGGATATTATAATCCGTATTACTTGGCAGAACTTCAACCCAATGACCGGAGTACGGTACGTATCAATGGCAATACCTTCTTTAATATAAACCCAATAAAAGGATTGAATATCCGTACCTCACAGGCGGTAGATGCCTTTGATTATCGTAACTCCCATAAAGCCTATCCGGAAGGCCCCTTTGAAGGGGCAGGAGTGGCGTCCGAGTCTTTTGAACGTTATTATTCATTTACTTTCACCAATACGGCGGAATATAAATTCAGTCTATCAGACAAGCATCTTTTCACCGTGTTGGCAGGACAGGAGTCCATTATCACAAAGAATGAAAATTTCTCGGCAACTTCTAAAAAGATGGTAGACTCACGAATGATGCTGATGGCAGCTGGAGCAGAGTCAGAAGTGCCGATACATTCGATGTATGACAAGGTTTTCAATTCTTATTTCGGCACAATCAGCTACAGTTTTGCTGATCGTTACTATGTCGATCTGGCAGCACGACGGGACGGGTCTTCCTTGTTTGCCAAAAATAACCAGTGGGCGAACTTCTATTCTTTGGGAGCCATGTGGGATATGAGAAAAGAGAATTTCCTGCAGAACGTTTCATGGTTGAACAGTTTGCAGTTGAAGGTGAGCTATGGAACAACAGGTAATTCCGGTATCAGTGCCTATAATGCGTTGGCATTGGTCGGTTCCGGTTTGCTGTATAACGGACAACCGGGTATTGCTCCTTCTACCGTCGGAAATGATAACCTGACATGGGAAAGCATGAAAACACTGAATGTAGGCATCAGTACAAGAGTGTTTGACCGCTTTTCTGTAGAATTGGAATTTTATAACCGCCAGACGGACGATATGTTGATGGGGTATCCATTGTCATACACTACCGGACATGGCAGTAGCGTAGAAAATGTGGCAAGTATGCGCAATCGCGGTTTCGATATTACTCTGGGAGTGGATATTCTGAAAACGAGAGATTTTTCATGGAGTGTTTCAGGAAACCTGAATTATAATAAGAATGAGATAACTAAACTATTTAACGGATTGGATGAATATACTTTGCCTGATACCGGTTTGAAGATGAAAGTCGGTAAACCTTGGGGAGAATACTACTATGTAAGATGGGCAGGGGTCGATCCGCGTGACGGATATAATACATGGTATGATAAAAATGGAAATCTGACAAAAAGCTATTCGGAAGAAGATGCCGTTTTTGTCGGCAAGCAACGTTATGCTCCATGGTCCGGAGGTTTTGGTACCCAGTTCGGATGGAAAGGAATTTCCGTCAGTGCCGACTTCTCTTTTATGCTCGGCCAGTATATGTTGAATAATGAACGCTTTTTTACAGAGAACCCCACTTTTGCAGGCTCGGACAATCAAACTGTAGAAATGCTTACCATGTGGCAGAAACCGGGAGATATAACTAGAATTGCTACTCCCGACTCCCCGATGCAGTTTGATACGCATTTGCTGGAAAACGCTTCATTTATGCGCATGAAAAACCTGACTGTCGGGTACACCCTTCCGGCCAAAGTGATTCAGAAAACAGGAGTAATCAGTAACGCCAGAATCTACTTTGTAGGACGTAACTTACTCACAGTGACTAAATATAAAGGATATGATCCGGAAGTAGACAGTAATATCCAGTTGGGGAACTATCCCAATACCAAGCAATATTCTTTCGGAGTCGAACTAACTTTCTAAAAACATAAAGAATGGTGAATATGAAGAAAATATCTATAATAGCATTGACTATACTGACACTAGGAATGACTTCCTGTGATATGGATAAAATGCCGTACGATGCTGTTCCTACAGAGGAAGCGTTAACAACTATAGTCGGTTTTGAAGAAGCGCGTACCGGTATCTATTCTGTATATTTAGGACTGACAGGAGGAAGTTATGTATTAGCTCCGGAAGTTCAGGCAGATGCCTTTAATGCAGTGGCGGATTTCTCTAATAAATATGGTGAGTTGCACCGTTGGACTTTCGAGAGTACAAACTCTACCGTAGAAACAATCTGGTCGAACTACTATGCTGCTATCGGACGTGTCAATTTCTTTATTGACGGGGTAGGTAAGATTGATGAGAACCCGGGAATCGAATTGACTGAAACCCAGAGGCAACAGATTAATGTATATGAGGGGGAAGCGTATTTTACGAGAGCATACTGTTACTTTTATCTGGCTACCTTATTTTGCCGCGATTATGATGTGGCTACCGCAGCAAGTACTCCAGGATTGCCGCTTCAGGTGAAATATGAACCTAAACTTCCTGCTATCCAATATCCGGGACGATCTTCGCTGGAAGATACTTACAAACAGATATTGGAAGACCTCGAAGAGGCTGAAACGCGTATAGAGACAGCCAAGAATGGCATTGCTGACTATGACAGATATATCAATGGTGCATACGTGACGGTCAACACGGCTCCCAAAAACTGTGGAAATTATATTACAGTAGATGTAGTGACTGCCTTGAAAGCGCGTGTTGCCCTGCAAATGGATGACTATGAAAATGCAGCCAAATATGCAGGTGATCTGGTTAATTCGAACAGATATCCATTATCGAACACAGCAACAGACTTTGAGAGCGTATGGAAGAATGACAAGGGAACGGAAACCATCTGGCAGGTTGCCATGACTAGCGCTGATGATGCCGGTGTACCTCTGGGGACTATTTTTATCGGTTATCCGACTACAAAAAAGGATTATATTCCTACACAAACACTGATTGACCTATACAATGAAAAAGATATCCGGCTAAAGACTTATTTCGGGAAATACCACTTAACCGTATCGTCAGGTAATGCGGCAGATATCTATTTCTTTAATAAATATCCGGGTAATGAATATTACAATGCATTAGGAAGCGAAACACGCTATTTGAATCAGCCTAAACCATTCCGTATTGCTGAAATGTATTTGATTGCCACGGAAGCTAATGCAAAGATTGGAACCGCAGCCGCTGTGAAAAAGGGTAATGACGCTTTGAATGCATTAAAAGAAGCGCGAATTGAGGGATGGACTGATGCAACCTACGATCAGGAAGCTTTATTAAATGAAATCATGAACGAACGGGCACGTGAGCTTGTGGGTGAAGGTTACCGGCTGATGGACCTGAAACGTTGGGGAAAAGGTGTAAAACGTGGAAAACCGCAAAGCAAAGGACTGGTGCTTTTTCCGGGACAGGCAAGTACTGACGGACTGGATAAACCTGTGGATGACCAGCGGATGCTCTGGCCGATTCCTAAAACAGAAATGGATGCCAACCCTCAACTGGCAGGTCAGCAAAATCCGGGATATTAATCAATGAATAACGTAAATTATCAAATACTTGAGTAAAATGAACTATCTGAAAATATACACCCTTCTTCTATGTGCCGTTCTGATCACCGCCTGTTCGGACGATGAGGAACAGTTCAATTCCGGAGCGGCTACGGTAAGTTTGCAGGAAACAGTAATGACAGTGAAAGAGTCTGCCGGTTTATGCACTGTGCCTGTCGTAGTGACAGGAGAACATACCGGAACTATCCGCGTGACGTTCGAATTAAAAGATCATACCGCCAAAGAGGATGAAAACTATATCGTCACCACAAAGACGCTGCTTATTCCTGCCGGTCAGGAAGCTATAAACTTTGAGTTTAAAACTGTTGACGACAAGGTTGTCAATGACGACCGCTCTTTTGATATTGAAATTGCCGATGTGAAAGGGGCATCCATTGGTACAAACAATCGTCTGACGGTGATTATCAAAGATAATGATTCCAGTTTTTATGAAACACTTTCGGGAACCTGGATATTTACCGGAACAGCTTCTGCTACCAATGCTTCTAATGTACAAGTGGGATTCTCCGTAAAAGTGAATACCGCGGAAGAAGGTACGGAGGCATACGAGCATTATCTGGTTTGCTCGAATAAGAATGGATTTGATCCGGATAATGACATTGAGTGGGAATTTAGCTGGCGTTTGCATTATGAATATGATTCGGTGGCGCAGAAAACCTATTTATCTATTGTACCGGGTGAAGATGTCGCTTCTTATGGTCCGTATACCATTCGTTTCAGGAGACTGGCATTAGACGGAAGTACTTCTGACGTATATCGTGGAGAATATGATGTTGAAACTAAAACTGTCACTTTCGAGAATGCCAATCTAATTGGTGATATGTATAAGGACGGACTGATACAAATACAGAAATTCAGGCTATTTGGCTGTAAAATGGAACACATCAGATAAAAACAAGATTATTAACATAACAAATAAAAAGAACTTATGAGAGCACTAATTGTCTGCATTACGCTGTTGTTTGCTTTGTTAACCTGCACTATGGCACAAATACCATCAGTTAAGGTGGAAGATACTAAGGGAGCACAGGTCAACACAGCTTCCCTGGTTAATCACAAAACACCTATGATTATTTCTTTTTGGGCAACAACCTGTAAACCTTGTATTCGTGAATTGGACGCCATAAATGAACAATTGCCCGATTGGTTGGAAGAAGCCAAATTCCGTGTAGTAGCTGTTTCAACAGATGACAGCCGTTCTACAGCTAAAGCGCGTGCATTGGCAGAGGGACATGGATGGGATGATTTTATCATGCTGTATGATAAAAATCAGGAATTTATGCGAGCTATGAATGTAAGCCTGACTCCACAGGTATATGTGGTGGATGCTGACGGGAAAATTGTCTATTCACATACCGGATATGCGCCGGGAAGTGAGCTGGAACTACTGAAAGCAATAAAAAAACTACAGAAATAGAAACTGTTATTATTCATAGATAAACGCAATGACATGACTAGAATAAGAGTTCAGGTGTTGGCTTTGTTAGCGTTAACATCAACATTGACCTATGCGCAGGAAGATAACAAGAAAGGTTATCTGACAGGGAGCTTTGAAACGAATACGATTTACTACAAGGATGACAGTAAAACAAAAGCAGAATCTCCGGAAGATCATTTCGGCTCGAACAATTATCTGAAACTGGATTACTATCAGGGTAAGTTTGCCGTAGGTGTACAGTTGGAAGCCTATGAACCGGTACTGGTGGGATACCCGGCAGAATTGGAGAAAGCAAAGCTGACCAATTATTATGTATCCTGGGCTGATAAGGATTTTTCCGTAACAGCGGGTACGTTTTATGAGCAGTTCGGGAGTGGACTACTATTCCGTAGCTGGGAGGACCGTATGCTGGGACTAAATAATGCAGTGATGGGAGCACGATTTACCTACAATTACAAAAATATTGTAGGGTTAAAAGCCATTTGGGGTACTCCACGTTTTGGTATGGACTTTTCCGATACACAAGTACGTGGCATAGATGTAAGTTTCTCCTTGTCTGAAATGCTTAGTTGGCAAAACACGTCCTTGAGTATCGAAGGAGGGGCATTGAACCGGTATGAGAAAATCAATATCGACCTCGAAGAAGAAGGGGGAAAACCTTATTCGAATGGCTTCTCGGGACGGGTAAATTTTGAACGCTCCGGATTTACAGCGAAAGGTGAATATGTGGATGGTGGCAATAAATATTATAATTTCATTCATGATGACAAACTTTATGCGAGGAAACGTGCCAATGCGCAACTGTTGGAACTAGGATATAGCGGTAACGGGTTGGGAATAAATCTGACCGGGCGCCGATTGGAATGGATGAACAGTGAGATTATTGCCGGTAATGGTTCGACTTCGAATCTGTTGAATTATGTCCCGGCTATGAGTACGCAATATACCTATATGTTGACCAACTTGCATCCTCATACTCCACAAATAGGAGATGTGACAAATGCAGTTAGCGGTGAGATGGGCGGACAATTGGATGTCTTTTATCGTTTCAAAAGAGGAACGGTCATTGGAGGTAAACGCGGTTTGAAATTACATGCTAACTTTTCTACCTATTATGCTTTAGAAAAAGAAGGTACAGCCCAGATAGGCAACTTGTCATTCCGTGATTTTAGTATTGATGTGGAAAAGCAATGGACGAAGTCATTCAAAATGAACTTGCTTTATTCCATGCAAGAATATAGCCCTTCGTACGGAGCGAATAAAACGACTAATCTGTCGAATATTTTTGTAGCAGATTTGCAATATAAGTTCACGCCTTCTTTTTCAACTCGCATGGAGTTGCAATATCTAACTACAAAAGAAGATCAGAAGGACTGGATGGCAGCTTTGTTGGAGATAAATTTTGCTCCGGCATGGAGCATTTATGGAAGTGATATGTATAATCACGGCAAGGATAAAATCCATTATTACAATGTGGGAGCCAGTTATGCCAAGTCACGTACGCGTATAGCCTTGAGTTATGGTCGTAACAAGGAAGGGTACGTCTGCTCTGGTGGAGTTTGCCGGACGATTCCTAAATATACAGGTGCCAACCTGACTATAACTACTTCATTTTGAGTTCATCGAAACATTTATTAATTAGAATATAGAATATGAGAAAATTTACAATGTTTTTTATGTCAAGTCTGATATGCTTGTGCGGATGTTTTACAGCGTGCAGCGGCAATTCAGACGACAATGGTAAAGAGCCGGACAACGGCGAAGTGACAGGACCTATTACTTTGACTGTGGATAAAGCCAAGATTGAAGCTAACGGGACAGATATGGCGACTTTTACGGTGACTGATGCCAAAGGGAAAGTACTGACAACCTCTGAATATATGAAGAATGTATATTTTGAAGATGTTACTACCGGTGATTATCTGGAGAGACGGACCAATACGTTCGTGTCAGTAGAAAACGGGACTCATAAATTTAAAGCATATTATCTGGACTGGGAGTCGGATGAAGTTTCCGTAACCGCACAGAATCGTAAGAATTATGAACTTTTCTATCGCAAGGTGGGTGTATTTAAAATGACCGGGACTTGGTGTACCTATTGTCCGGCCATGACTTCGGCATTAAAGAAGGTGGAAGAACTGATGCCGGGTCGTATGGTGAAAATGGCTTTTCATTCTTCCAGCAGTTCAGCGACTGATCCCTTCCATTTGTCACAGACAAGCACAATCATGAGCCGTTTTGGAGCATCCGGCTTTCCTACCTGTATTTATGATTTAAAAGTGATGTCAATAGACAGGAATGTGAGTGCTATCAAACAGACATTACAAAGCCAAATTAGAAAATATCCGGCTACATGCGGAATCAAAGTAAATACATCCTATAATTCTTCTACTGGCGAAATTACAGTAAATGCTGCATTGAAGTCGAGCGAGGGAGGAGAATATGACCTGGTTTATGTCTTGGTGACTGATGGCTTGACAGCATCCGGAGGAAATGAGAACTCATACGATTATACGGTAAAAGCTATTTCCAACAATTATCTGTCGATGTCAACTGACGGACGGTTTACTGTGGATGCAAATCAGGAGCACACTGCCGCTACTTTCAGCATTTCTAATGCAAAGAACCTGAATCCTGCCACATCGCGTGTAGTGGTTTATGCATTACGTAAAGTAGATGACGCATATATGGTGGATAATATAACCGAATGTTCTATCAACGGTAGCATAGACTATCTCTATAATGATTGAGGCTTATGAAGAAATTATACTCGACAATTCTACCAATTGTAATGATCCTTTGTTTAGCAATGCTGTCATCCTGTTCCGGTAGTTCGGACGAAACGGAGAATGGAGGGACGGATGACGGCATTTTGCGGATTACAGCCGATAAGACGGCTATACAGGCAGATGGGGTAGAAAAAGTGACCTTTACGGTCAAACTGGGCACACAAGATGTAAGCGAAGAAAGCACGATGAATCTGATTCTGGTAAAGGAGTCGGGAGAAGAAAATCTGGATTATGGCGTTCGTGCTTTCAGCACTTCAGTGCCGGGTACGTATGTTTTTAAAGCCCGTTATTATGAGGGAAAAGCAATGGTTAGTGAAAATGAAGTGACCGTTCAGGTTACTCCCGTATCAGGAGGAACCAGCTATTATCATAAATTACTGGGGATGCAGTTTACTTCTGTCGGGTGTCAGGCTTGTCCGGCACTTAGCACTACATTGAAAGCAATTCAGAATGAACAACCGGGACGACTGGCGGTAGCTTCTTTCCACATGGATTTCGGGGGAATGACGGATCCCATGAGTACGGCAGCTACCAATAATTACCGGACTAATATTCTCGGCAATTTCTCCGGACTGCCTCGTCTCTTTTACAATCTGCGTAAAGGTACTAAAGAAATGATCAGTATCAAGAGCCAGATTGAAGAGGAGCTTCAAAAAGAACTAAGTAACTATCCGGCTTCTTGCGGGGTAGCGATTGAATCTGTATATAATGCTTCTGACCGTACGGTGACGATTACTGCCAAATTAACTTCCAACGTAACAAATACCTATCGTTGTTTGATTTATCTGGTAGAGGATGGTATCAAATACTTTCAAACGAATGGAGGAAATGATTATACTCATAATAATGTAGTACGTGCAGTGGTGTCCACATCGTTGAATGGTGACCGTTTCAATGGAGAAGTAAATGCGGGAATAGAATCTACCATGCAACGATCTTGTCAGTTGGAATCGGGATGGAATGCGGATAATATGCGTGTGATTGTGTCGATGTTGACAACGCTGGATGGGGGAAAAACTTATACGTGTAACAACGTAAATGAGTGCAAACTTGGAGAATCGGCAGATTACTTGTATAACGAATAAAGACGAGTTATGTGTATAAATGTCTATAAAATAATATTGCTGGTCTGTATATGCTGTGTAGGAATCTTCTGGATTTCCTGTTCTGGCAATTCCGATGATTCGGAGCAGACAGAAGTGATTTTGAGCGTCAATAAAAATACGTTGACTGCTGATGGAAAGGATATTATAACCTTTACGGTAATGCATGCGGGAATGGATGTAACTGCTGATGCAATCATCCGTTCCGTGATGGACGGACAAACTTTGGATGGAAGTACATTTTCTACTTCTAAAGCCGGAACCTATGCTTTTGAAGCATCTTATGGTAACTATGTATCCAAGTTGGTAACGGTTGTTGCGAGTGCTGCACCGGGTGAACCTTCTAAGTTTGTAAGACGCATTTGTGCAATGGAGTTTACTGGGACGTGGTGTGCCATGTGTCCGGCAGGAATGACTCGCCTGAACTATCTGATAAGTTCGAGTTATGAGGGAGTTATTTATCTGATGTCATTTCATGTCGATGGAACAAGTGCTGATCCGATGACAATCGAACAGTCTTCGATCCTTTCCAGAAAGTTTTCTATCTCCGGTTATCCTTCATGTGTGGTTGATATGCGTGAGGCAATGGGGTTGTCTGAAAATTATAGTGTCATGCGAGCTGTATTTAATAAGTCTTTGGAGGAGTATCCCGCGTCTTGCGGAGTGGCCATCC
The DNA here is from genome assembly GCA_900557355.1 of uncultured Bacteroides sp. GTDB lineage: Bacteria > Bacteroidota > Bacteroidia > Bacteroidales > Bacteroidaceae > Bacteroides. Next base: position 14,668 of record USSR01000001.1, on the reverse strand, counting down.
AGTCACAATATAACGGACAGGCTGATGTGACGGTAAGCGTTAAATCGGAAAAGAGTGCTGAATATCGTTTGATTTTATATGCGGTAGAAAACGGATTGAAATATCAACAAAATGACGGGGGAGTTTATCGTGATTACACACATAACCATGTGGTACGTAAATTACTGTCTGCTACCGTTGATGGCGATAAATTGGGACATATAGCGGCCGGAAAGGAGTCAAGCAGGAGTTATACTGTTATAATGGAAGAAGGATGGAATGCGGAGAATCTTTCTTTTTATGCATTGGTTACCGATGAAAACGGATATGTAAATAATTTGGCTATCTGCAAGGCTATTGATGGCGATGCCGATTATGAATATGTAAATGATTAATCACATTTATCACTTTTAATTATGAAGAAGAATTTATTTAGTTTATTACTCATGTTGGGATTTATCTTTGTGGTAAGTCCTATGGTCCTTTCGTGTTCGGATAGTGATGAACCGGGTGTAGAACCTGATGTACCAGTGAATCCGGATGTTCCGCTTCCTCCAAATCCGACACCAATAAGATGGGTTGAGAATGAAGTGGACGGTGGCGAACGCGGAGTAGGTATAAAAGTTACCAGTAACACTGAACATAATTTTGTATTTGAGTGTACTCCGGGTTCTAAAGTCCAATCTTATCGGTTGGATGTATATCCTTTATGTCGTATGTACAATTACTTATTCGAAAGTGTAGGGACAGGAGTACAAGCAACAGAGGAAGAGGTGGAAGATTTGATAATGGAGGCTATCTATAATTCCGAAGGTGCAGGTGCATATACGTTTAGTAGATCTACATTGGGAGACAGTTATCCGAATGCAGAATTTGACTGGGCTAATTCGAAATATTCCCAATCGGAAATCGTACCCGGAGCAGAATATCTGATTATAACTGTCGGTTGTAATGATGAAGGCGGACAGAATCCTGCAGATATGAAAATCTGTTATTTGAAGACTCCGGTTCAAAGTGTAATAGGCACTCCTCGTGTGGATATCGATGTCACAACAAGTTATCGTGCCGTTGGTATTCAATACCTCCCTAATACGGACAGTAAGTATTTCTATCAGTTTTGTGGAGATTCAGAACCTATTGATGCATTTATAAATACGTATGGAAAGTCGATGTATATAGATTTTATGAGACACTGGATTCAAAAAGCGGAAGATGCACAGGTTCCTCAAGAGGATTTGTATTATATGGTAGACTTCGGTTATACGGCAGATGCGAAAAGGATGATAACCGCTACCAGCATCGGGCTGGATGAGAATAAGACTCCGGGTGAATATGTCCGTCAGGACTTTCATTTGAAAGAAATAGACCCGAATGCAGAATTACCGGAATGTAATCTACAAATTAGTAGGATTGGTGCTTCCATGGTTAATCTGAATGTTGAAATGGAAAAAAATTGCGTCGCCATGTTTTATCGTATATTTAAAGCTTCGGAATGGGCTCCTTATGAAAATGCAGATGAAGCAACCATGACCACTTTAGCGCGAACTTTAGACCAGGAGGGATGGGGTGTGAGAAATACGAATTTCGCTCAGGAAGGTTCCTATAAAGGTACAGAATTTCAATTTGATTTGCTTCCTGATGCTCCTTATGTAGTAGCTTACATTGGGCGTAATGAGTATGGTCAGTTATCCAAAGAGGTAAAGCATGCTTCATTTTCTACCAAAGCGCGTATTACTGATACTCCGGATGCATCTGAAGCTGATATTGATATAACGATCACTGATCCGGGACGTACAAGTCTGAAACTGAATTATTCATATAATCAGAAGACAGCCGTATTCTATCATCAGTATATTATGACACCGGATTTACTGGAAGATGCTAATAAAGCGGAATTAATCAATTATTTACTGTCTGAAGACTCTAATGTATGGCCTGCTGATGCAACAGGAGGAGTGGAAAGCTTTACTTGGACAGGATTGGAGCCGGCTACCGAATATATATTTGCATATATGGCTGAAGACTGGAATGGCGTATTGACGGATGTGAAGATTGTAAAAGCTACTACCGAAGCAATTGTGGCAGGCCCGAATCCAACTATGGAATTACGTGCATATATGAGTGAAATGAATAATTTCACTGTCCAGTTTTCTATTATAAAGGATGTGGCTAAAGTTTATCATACAATTCTTGAAGATGCGTATTCTGCAAGTGGTGATTATACCTATCAGGAGTGTATGGATGTATGGAAGGAACATTGTTTGGATTATGGCTTGACAACAGTAAATTCAACGACTCAATCATACGATAAGACAAGTGAAGCCAAACGTTTAGTTGCTTTATGTGTACCAATTGGGGCAGATAGTGATGGCAATGAAGTTATTGGCGACCTTTATACTGTATTCTATGATAAAGATAAAGGTATTATTACTGATCCTTCTGTATTGTTTCCGGATGCTCCGAAATCAGTAAAGGGTATGATAGGAACAGCAAAACCACAAGTTATAAAGAAAGATAGACGGATTCCTGCAAATACGATTATTAAGGAGAAAGTGGATAAGAGTACTCCTGGTGCGATGATGAGCGGAAGTACTATTTATCTTGATTTGAAGAAACTGGGTAAACATCCTCACGCCAAATAAATAGTATTGGCACAATTATTCCGCACGATAGCGTGAAAGTCTGTCGTGCGGTTTTCTCTAATCATCTAAATTATCATGGATATGAGAAGAAAATATTTTTTATGTAGTATGGGGAAATATGTATGTTTCCTGGCAGTATGTGTGGTAATGTTGTCGTCATGCTATAATGACGATGATTTAAAAAACTCAATTTCCGGTTTGGAAGACCGCATGGATAAGTTGGAAGCTTCGTTACAAAGTGTACAGACGGATATTTCCACATTGAAGACACTGACAGATGCTTTATCTCAAAATAAATCAATCGCTTCTGTATTGGAGAATGAAGACGGAAGTTATACAATTAAGTTTTCAGATAAGACAGAAGTAATTATTCGTAATGGTGAAAATGGGGAGGATGCTCCGCAAATAACCGTGATAAAGAACGAAGAGGATGGTATCTATTATTGGGGAATAACTAGTATAGACGGTAAAAAGACATTCTTGAAAGATGGAGAAGGAAAAATGATGCCTGTAACGGCTGCCGCTCCTAAGATTCGCATTAATACGAATACGAAAGAATGGGAGATTTCTACGGACGGTGGAAAGACTTGGGAACCTACCGGTGTTTACGCGTCCGGAGAAGGAACGGGAGATACCTCTCTTTTTAGTGGAGTTAGTCAGGATGATGATTATGCGTATTTTACTCTGAAAGATGGCACAATATTAAAGTTGTCGAAATCTAAGGAACTGAAATGTGATATATTGTCCGGAAAGCAATACTTTACGAATGGTGAGGAGAAATTGATTTCAGTTGAAATGAGTGGAATTTCGAAATATACCGTAACAAAACCTGATGGTTGGAAAGCTTCCCTGACAGGAAAAGGATTGACTATTACTGCTCCTGTGGCAGAAAATCAGTATGCGGAGACGAGTGGCAAAGTAGCTATAATGGCTGTTGCATCTAACGGACAGAGTATTATCGCAGAGATTCCCGTAATCATAGGGGATGCTCCTATAGTTATATCTATTGTGGGGCAGACAGTTTCTACTACTTTGACGAATGGCATAGAAATGTATTATTTGGGAGTATTGGAAATCAATGAATATAGTGCAGAGAGTGTGGCTGAATTAGTGAACGGATATACTGCCCGTATGTATATGAAGACAGAGGCTCTTGATAAAATACCATTGGCTGAACTGATAGGTAAGGATCCCGAAGCCGGAAAGACATATATGATTTGGGCAGTGCCCCCATTTGAGGCAGGTAGTGTATGTTTGCCTGACGATGTGATTGCTACTGTGATTAAGATAGCTCCGACTGTAGAACTAAAGATTTCGAATATTACGTTTGAAGGTGCAACGGTTTCTGCAATTAGAAAGGGCTGTGACGTTTTTTATACAGGGATTTTAGATAAGTCTAATTATTCACCAGAAGGGGTTATTGACGATTTGGCTTATGGTGGCGGAACTAAACAGTATTCGGATTATAATGGGCCATTGGAGGGAAAAGTGCTAGATTTTCTTCCGAAAGTAATACCGGGAACAACATACGTACTTTGGGCTATTCCTTATAAAGAAGAAAAGGGGTATAGAACAGAAGAGCTGGTAGCGGTGGAGATTCCCGTTCCTGCGTTGACGTATGACGGAACAGCGACCATAAATATTAGTGGTGTTGTTACTACAGTTTCAAGTGTAAGTGCGACCATTACTCCCGGAACTGACTGTTATAAGTTCTATTATTCTTATATGAAAGAACAGACTTTGGCAAATTATAGCACTGACAAAGAGGTTATTTCCTATCTTATTAAAAATGGTGATTCTTCTAAAGAGGCAAAAAACTTTGAAAGAGCTTCTTTAGAACCGGGAACAAAAGGCTTTTTTATTGCAGTAGCATTAAATGACAAAGGACAACTCGGGGCGTTAGTCAAAGTACAGGCTGATTCCAAGGAAATATCTTATAATTCTTCTATTTCGGTGGATGTGGCAATAGAGGCAGGAACCGTGTCTGCGACTTTAACGCTGACTCCGACCGGAAATCCGGTGAAATTCCGTTATGTCCACATGAAATTGAGTGATTTCAAAAGCTATCCGTATTGGGGAAATGAAGAAACAGTAAAGCAAGCATTAATTATGAATGATAATGTTACTGAAATTGTTGCTGCTGAACTGAAGAATCATCAACTGGTGATTGAGGATATTGCATTTAATTCAGAATATGTACTGTTTATGATAGCAGTTGATGCTGATGGTAATCCTTCTTCGACTGTGACAAAGAAGGAATATACAAGTGCAAAGCCGACTTATGTGCGAAAAGAAAGGGACGCCGATTTGTGGAATGCCAGTGTTCCGGAAGTAACAATTGACAAGATAGAAAAAGACAAATTCTACACCGTTTCTTATACTGTGAAACCGAAGTCTGCCTGCAAAGTCTTTTATGTATTTGCAGGGCCGGCAGATTACCTGACTGGTATGTATGATGAACAAATCAGGTATGTGATGCAAAATGGTGTAAAACAAACAACAACTTATTCGGGAAGTACTTATGGAACATTGCCAACTAATATCAATGTTACCTGGATAGATGAAGAAGGACGTTTTTACGAGGTTTCTAAAACTGTAGTAGATGCTCCGACGCAATAATTTTAATTTCTAATTTAATAAAATAATAGATGAAAAACTTATTTAATAGCTTTTATAGTGTAGTATTGCTTGCTTTGTGTCTGATTGCTTTCAGTAATTGTTCGGATAGTGATGACGGAGGAGAAGTTGGCGGTACGGATAATGGAATCACTGCAATTAGCAGTGAAACGGAAAAGACTGTTTCACTTTATGGGGAGACTGTTGAAATCTCGTTTACTGCTTCAGGAAAATGGACTCCTTCTTTACAATACTCTACAGGATCGGACTGGGCGGCTATTACTAATACCAGTGGTAGTTCTACTGCCGGTAAAGGAGGATTCAGGGTAAAGGTTGATAAAAATGAAGCCGGACAGAATCGTATATTAACAGTGCTTGTGCAAGTTGAGGGATATAAAACACCTGAAGTTGTATGTACTATAACACAATCAGGATCTGGTGACGTATCTTCTGCGGATATTGCTTTAAATGAATTTATGCATAACTATTTGAAGGAACATTATCTATTCAAGGATGAGTATAATACACTGGAAGTTGATTGCAAAAATGTTTCGTATGATAACTTTTTATCTACCTACCTTTTGAAGATGAAAACAAATACAGAAGATGGAGGAATTTCCCGTGCATATTCTGTGAATGCCGGTCAACGTTATATTTATTCATATATTGAAAAAGTAGGTTCTAGCGATACTCGTGCCACAACTCGTGCTACAAGCATGGTAGGAACAGGATTAGGAACATTTTTCTCTTCCTATATGGCAGATAGAACGACAATCGGCTTGTCTATTGGATATGTATTTGTTGATTCTCCTGCAGCAAAAGCAGGATTAAGACGCGGTGATGTAATTGTTGCTGTGAATGGGGTAACCTTGAATAAAAACAACTATCAGCAATACATGAATGCATTATATTATGCAAGTGGAGGGGAGTCATTCAATATTGGATATAGACGCTATGTGCCTAATGAAGATTTGCAAAAATATGAATTAGTAGATGGAAGTGTTATTTTGACGACAGGTACTTATAATAACAATCCGGTACTTTATTCTATGTTTATAAAAGAAAAAGAAGGTAATTTGAATGTGGCTTACCTTGTTTATCAAGGTTTTGATTTGAATTATGCGGAAGAGTTAAAATATATGATACAGCAGTTCAAAACGGAAGGTATTACCGATTTAATCTTGGATTTACGTTATAATTACGGAGGTGCGGTTGAATTGTCACGCTATTTATCAGCTTCTATTGCAGGTTCTTCACATCGTTCTGATGTTTTCATGAGGATGCAACGTAGTTCTGGTGCAGATGAATATATTCGGTTTGGTGATGGAGATGATTTAGGTTTGAATTCCATACGGATTATCTGTTCGGAAGAGACAGCTTCTTCCAGTGAATTGGTAATTAGTGGATTAAGAGGAATTGATTTCCCTGTAAAACTATTTGGTAGTCGTACTGAAGGAAAAAATGTAGGTATGGAGGTACAAGAGTATAAATATGGTAACTCTTATTACGAATTTGCTCCGATTACTTTCCGTTCGTTCAATGCAAAGGATTGGGGGGATTATGCTGATGGAATTGAGCCAGATGTAATGTTGAATAATCAAAATGCAGACTATACGGATGATATTGATAATGCGTTTCCGTATGCTTTTGGAGATTGGGATAACTTCGATTTCAATTTACCGTTATGGTATGCTTTGTGTGATATTCAAGGAGTGGATCCCAATACAGGCAAAGCTAAAGTTCGCAGTGGAAAGATGAAAATGGAACGTCCACAAATGGATGGAATTCAAAGATTACCATCTGTGTCTGTGAAACGCTCAATAGGAACTTTTGGCTCTGTTATTTATAATAAGCCGGAGGTAGAAAACTTATATTAGTAAGACTAAATCTCTTGTGAAATAAATTTTCTCTTAAGTTAAAGGGGATGCTTCTCGGTAAGGTGTTAGTGAGGGCATCCCCATTTTGCTTCATAAATGAATAGAAACAAAATGGAATATTATGATGAATAAATCGTTATATAAATTAATCATATTCATTGGAATGTTAGGATTAATAAGCAGTTGTTCGGATGATGATTCTGAAAGTAAATCACAATATGAAGCCGTGGATAATGTGGTAACTAACTGGTATTCAACCTCTCATTACGAAAAAACACTACCTTTAAGTGAATTATTATGTATTGGGGAGAGTGATAAATGTCCTTTGTCTAATACATACATATCAATAGTAAATTATGATTCTGAATATCCGATAGTCATACCGAGAGGTGCCTATCAAGGGAATGAGTATGGATTTTGGATAGATAGACCTGTACCTGCCGATGGGGCTATGAAGGAAATATTTAATTCTAATTGGTATGCGACTGTTATAGTATTATATGGTGGTGAAGGAACATACAATTTTGCTGTAAGAATTTACAATCCTACTTTAAACAAATATTTTGTAACCAAGCCATATCAATTGAAAGTATGGAGAGAAGGAGTAGAGGGGGAGTATAAGTGGTTTCGTTCTATTACGCAGGTAAATAATTAATTAACTAAAAAAAGAATACTATGAATGATAAAAATATGAAGGTTTTTTTGTTCTGTTTTTTGTCGACTTTTTTTTGCTTTTCATGCAGTAGCAATTTGGAGGAGTTGGTAATATTCTAATGATGCTTGCTATTTGATAAAATAAGAGTAATAAATAATTAGTAAACAATGTTTTTAGAGAAGAAAAATCAGAGGTGTTGGTTTGAATATATATATGAGATATATGAATATCTGTTTTATCGAACATATATATGGCAGCTTAGATTGTGGGGAGAAAAGCGGTTACCGGAAGTGGCAGGGTTATTACTACCGACTTCATTGTTTACTTTTGTTTTTGTTGGCCCAATAGTTGGAGTATTACATTCATTGGAAGTACCAAACAATGAAGAGTTAGGTATACTTTTGGCTGTTATATTCACTTTTGTTGCTCATAGATTATTTATTAGCGATGGACAATATTTGTCTATTGCTGATAAATATCGTAATGAAACTAAAGAAAAACAACGACAACGTATGAAGCAAGTTTGGATTTTTTTAGCAATAAATTTTATTTGGGTAATATTCTGCATCTTCTTATTCATCAAAGTGATACCCCCGCCATCAAATGCAGATACCTCTAATAAGAATCCTTCTCCAGAATATATAGAGATGCTGAAAAGATATAAGAGACCGACGAGCACAATAGAATATAAACAGCGAAATAAATTTGTTGTATAATAGATTATAATTTAGAACTTAGAAAATGAGAATTATTTTATTTTTATTAGTAGGTTGGTACACTATCGGGAATATACAAGCACAAATCAAGGAGCCTGTAAAGTTCAAAAATGAGTTGAAAATGACCTCTGAAACGGAAGCGGAAATCGTGTTTACCGCTTCGATAGAGAAAGGATGGCATGTATACTCGACTGGAATAGGGGATGATGGGCCTATTTCCGCTACTTTCAACATCAATGCGAGTAGTCATGTAGAAACAGTGGGTAAATTGCAACCTGTTGGAAAAGAAATCAGCATCTATGATAAGATGTTCGAGATGAACGTGCGTTATTTTGAAGATACGGTACAGTTTATCCAAAAAGTGAGATTTACAGGAAATGATTACTTTATAGAAGGGTTTCTGGAGTTTGGGGCTTGTAATGATGAGAGCTGTTTACCTCCGACTCAAATTCCTTTTCAATATGGGAAAAAAGCAGAAGCAGATATAGCAGTTGCAAAAGAAGAGGAAGAGAGGCCGGCAAATGTGCTAGAGAAGCAATCGGAAAGTGATCTTTGGAAGCCGGTTATTAATGAACTGCAAGAGTTGGGGGAAGAACATTCTCAAGAGGATAAATCTTGGCTGTATGTCTTTGTCACCGGATTTCTTGGCGGTTTATTGGCTTTGTTTACTCCTTGTGTATGGCCGATTATTTCTATGACTGTGAGTTTCTTCCTGAAAAGAAACAAAGACAAGAAGAAAGGGATTCGGGATGCATGGACTTATGGTGCTTCGATTGTGGTGATTTATGTAACACTGGGATTAGCAATTACTTTAATATTTGGTGCTAGTGCATTGAACGCTTTATCAACGAATGCCGTATTCAATATTCTTTTTTTCTTGATGCTGATTATTTTTGCTGCTTCTTTCTTTGGGGCATTTGAACTTACTTTGCCTTCTAAATGGAGTAATGCTGTGGATAGCAAAGCGGAAGCGACGAGTGGGCTGCTAAGTATTTTTCTGATGGCATTTACGTTATCTCTGGTGTCTTTCTCTTGTACAGGGCCTATTATTGGATTTTTGCTCGTACAGGTTTCTACAACTGGTAGTGTGATTGCTCCTGCTATTGGAATGTTAGGCTTTGCCATCGCTTTGGCTTTACCATTCACACTGTTTGCTCTTTTTCCTTCGTGGCTGAAATCAATGCCTAAGTCAGGAGGGTGGATGAATGTAATTAAAGTGACATTGGGCTTTCTGGAACTGGCTTTTGCCTTGAAATTCTTGTCGGTTGCGGATTTAGCTTATGACTGGAGGATTCTGGACAGAGAAACCTTCCTTGCATTATGGATTGTGATTTTCGGACTGATGGGGTTATATCTGTTAGGAAAGATCAAGTTTCCGCATGACGGTGATGAAAGTAGGGTAGGCGTAGCCCGCTTCTTTCTTGCACTTGTCTCTTTAGCGTTTGCTGTGTATATGATCCCCGGACTTTGGGGAGCACCTTTGAAAGCTGTCAGTGCATTTGCTCCTCCTGTGATGACACAGGACTTTAATCTATATTCGAATGAGGTTCACTCCAGATTCAAGGACTATGATATTGGGATGGAGTATGCACGGCAACAGGGAATGCCTGTGATGGTCGACTTTACCGGATATGGTTGTGTGAATTGTCGTAAGATGGAGGCGGCTGTATGGACAGATAGTAAGGTAGGCGGTATCATCAATGATAAATATGTGCTTATCTCTTTGTATGTAGATGATAAGACTCCATTGAATGAGCCGCTCAAAGTAACGGAAAATGGAACGGAACGTACCTTACGCTCGGTAGGGGATAAATGGAGCTATCTGCAACGTGTGAAGTTTGGAGCAAATGCACAGCCTTTTTATGTATTGCTGGATAATGAAGGTTATCCGTTGAATAAGTCGTATGCATATAATGAAGATATTACTTCTTATATTGAGTTTTTACAGAAAGGATTGGAACATTACGTAAAATGAATTTAGTCATTGATTCTCTTTTTAACCTGGACTCGTGATCGATAGGATTAGAAAAGGAATTTGTTTTTAGGTAGTGGGACCGGCATACAAAGCGTGACTTTGTTTGCCGGTCTTTTTTATGCTCCCTTGTCCCTCTGCTTGTCGCTTTTTTCCAGGTATTGGGTTGATTATTTGCTATAAATGCTGTTTGTAGGCTCTGTAGTGCCGATAATTGCTTGTCGTTTCATGTCCGTTGAATATGTCGCATCTTTGCATTGTTAACGTTAGCGAAGTAATTATTAAACAGTATTCATTTAAAAAAAGAAAAGTATTATGGCAATTAGATTTAAAAGAGTTCAACGTCTGTGTGACCCGACAAACAAAGAGGCAGGAAAGAAAGTGTATCCGGTGATTTCTTATCAATATGATACGAGCGCTACACTGGATGAGTTTGCAAAAGAAATCTCTTCTACTTCCGGTGTAAGTGAGGGTGAAACAATTAGTGTATTGAAAGATTTTCGTACACTTCTACGTAAGACATTACTTTCGGGCCGTTCAGTGAACATTAAGGGATTGGGTTACTTTTTCCTTTCAGCTCAAAGCAAAGGAACGGAAAAGGCAGAAGACTTTACTGTATCCGACATCAGTGGTCTGCGGGTTTGTTTTCGTGCGAATTCGGATATCCGTCTCTTTACGGGAACTTCGACGCGTTCGGATGGATTGAAGTTTAAGGATTTGGATCATATCAACGACTCAAGTATCATCGACGGTGATTCAGGCGAAGGAGGCGAAGCACCGGATCCTGACGGAGGTGCAGGAGGTAATGGTGAAGCACCCGATCCGGCAGCTTGATAAACGGAAAGTCGGGAATTAGCGATTTTGTATGGAATGGGGCTTCGGCCTCATTCTTTCTTTATAACTACATAAATAGATCAATATGCAAATAACTACAATCCTTGCTTTTATTACTGCTATGGGTGGTTTGGAAGCGGTGAAATGGATGGTGAGATATATTTCTTGCCGGGAAACGGATGCACGGAAAGAAGAGGCAGACGTGAGCAGTCTGGAAGAAGAAAATCGTCGTAAAAAGGTGGATTGGCTGGAAGATCGCCTGGCACAGCGGGACGAGAAAATAGACGGGCTTTATATCGAGCTTCGCAAGGAGCAGGAAGAGAAGATCGACTGGATACATAAATGCCATGAGGTGGAGTTGGCACAGAAAGAGTCGGAGGTGAAAAAGTGTGAGATCAGAGGGTGTGTGAAGCGCATTCCTCCTTCGGAATATTAATGAGGTTAGTTGATAAGAATAAAATGTCATGAGAAAGATAGATTCTATTATAGTGCATTGCTCGGCTACAAAAGCCGGACAGGATTTTACCGCTGCAGATATTGACCGTTGGCACCGGGAACGTGGGTTCAATGGTATCGGTTATCATTATGTTATCCGTCTGGACGGAAGACTGGAGAAAGGAAGGGAGATTGATTTGCCTGGAGCACATTGCAAAGGTTGGAATGAGCGAAGTATCGGGCTCTGTTATATCGGGGGATTGGATGAGAACGGACATCCGGCAGATACTCGGACAAATGCTCAAAAACGGGTGCTTTATCAAGTAATAATGGATTTGCAACGGGAATATACTATTCTTCAGGTATTGGGACACCGGGATACTTCGCCGGATTTGAATGGAGACGGGGTGATCGAACCTTATGAATATGTGAAAGCGTGTCCTTGTTTTGATGTGAGGGAGTTTATGAAGAGTGGGAGGGAGCTGCTGTTTGTTTTATTGTTGGGGTTCGTTCTTCCGGGGGTGCTTTCGGGATGTAGGACTAAGAAGGAAGTTATCAGTAGGAGCAGTGAGGTGCAGATGGATTCAAGTTCTTCCGGGCATTCTTCCCATGTGGCTTCGTATGATGTTAATCAGGAAAGGAAGATGCTGGAACGGATGGAGGAGTCTACCGAACAAATATTGGTAGTATTGGGGAAAGATACTGCGACAGGGGATTTCTCTTCCACCTGTTTTATTTCAGGTAGCAGAAAGACGGTGAATAAGGTTTTTGAAAAGAAAGAGAGGATAGATGAGAAAGAAGATACTCAAATATCATCTTTCATCGACACGAATCATCATAAAGTGGTTTGTGAGGAGGAAGAGAATAGCTTATATTATAGGAAAAATATAAGTTGGATGCTAATAATTAGTATATCGGCATTGATGTTACTTTACTTTATTTATAAAAAGAGGAGAATTCTTTTTTGAGGATTTGCATAGAAATATATAGAATAATACTATCTTTGTAGAGGTATATCGGGCTTAATGGAGTGATTGTTCAATAATATTCATATTCATCATCGGGATATACAATGAGAATGAGGGCGAATTTTTCTATTGTGATAATTGGAATTGTATAGCCCTAAATGTGCGAATAACGTAAAAGTGGTAGCTTTTGAGTTTGAATTTTGCATATACTGAAACAGGCTATTTTAAAACATTAGCTATTAGTCTTGTTTGTAAACAGATATTGTTCTCTTAAACATGAATACAATTTGCCATATTCGTGATTATACGGACCTTTGCAGAAGGTAACTAACAAACAATATTAGGGATTAATGATTATATATAATAGTCGATTAGCAAAATGTCTTCTCGATAAAAAAACATTCTTTTATGATTTTTGGGTGCTACTTTACCCGTTATAAGCAATTAGAATTTTGGGAGGAAATGGAAAACCGGATTCATGTAAGGCAATACATGGAATACTTTTTGCCTGCATTGTTATCAGCAGTAGGAGTATCGCTATGAGTGAAGCTATCATCATCAAGATGGGCTGACTAAGATAAAGATCCATTGTGGATCGGCTGCCTGTGAAGGTCGCTCTATTGTTTGTTTTGTTTGTGTTTTGGTGCACCTTTATTCTGTTGAAGAATAGGGTGCACTCTTTTTATGGTTATGTAATAGTTTAAATATATCTTTGAAGAAAAAAAGAAGATGGGTGAAAAAGCTTCAATGTGGAATCTTTGGCATGGCTGTCACAAATTGAGTGAGGGCTGCTGCCATTGTTATGTGTATCGGACGGATGGTAAATATGGAAAAGACAGTTCGGTGGTGACAAAGACGGAGAAGTTTGATTTACCCTTGCTTCGGAAAAAGAACGGTACGTATAAGATACCTTCGGGCAATCTGGTATATACCTGTTTTACTTCGGACTTTCTGATAGAAGATGCTGACGAATGGCGTGCCGAAGCGTGGGAGATGATGCGGATACGGCAGGATCTTCGTTTCCTCTTTATCACTAAACGGATAGACCGATTGCAACAGTGTCTGCCTCCCGATTGGGGTGATGGGTATGAGAACGTAACAATCTGCTGCACAATGGAGAATCAGGATAGGGTGGATTATCGTCTACCTATTTATAGAGAAATTCCTATTAAACATAAAATTATTATCTGCGAGCCGCTTCTTAGCCGGATTGATTTTAGAGGTGAGTTAGGGGATTGGGTGGAACAGGTGGTTGCCGGAGGGGAGTCGGGAAAGGAAGCCCGAATGTGTGACTACGAGTGGGTGCTGGATATCCGGCAGCAATGTATAGATGCGAATGTCGGCTTTTGGTTCAAGCAGACTGGGAGTTATTTGCTGAAAGAGGGACATGAATACAAAATTGCCCGACAGTTTCAACATTCGCAGGCGAGGAAGGCAGGATTGAATTATATGCCTGATAAACAAGAAATAAAAGGTTAGTTCAGATATTTTTTACTGAAAGCGAGGGTTGCTTGGCAATCTTCGCTTTTTTGTTTTATTGAGTACAAAATGCGGATAATCACGTCTTTTTATAAAGATATTGTGTAAATTTTAAATTATCCATATTAATGAAACAGATAAAACTGTTACTTCTTTTAGCTTCCGCCTCCGTTACGGGAGCACTTGCGCAAAGCAATGGATTGACGGATATGAGTCAGAGCCGTTTTGCGAAGATGGCGAATACCGGAATCAGTGCCGTACATTGGACAGATGGATTCTGGGGAGATCGCTTTCAGGTATTTAGCCGGACTTCCCTGCAAAGTATGTGGAACACTTGGAACGCGCCGGAGATCTCTCACGGTTTCCGTAATTTTGAGATTGCTGCCGGGGTATGCAAAGGAGAGCATTGGGGACCTCCATTTCATGACGGAGATATGTATAAATGGATGGAAGGTGTCGCTTCTGTCTATGCAGTTAATAAAGATCCGGAGTTGG